>JAGNWH010000012.1:0-37575 GCA_017986055.1 Limnohabitans sp.
TCCACCAGATCAACAGCCCGGCGAGGTTTTGTCCTCGCTGCCGTTTGAAACGGGTGCGCTGTCCGCGAAAACTAAACCGCCCAGGTGCAAACCTCGGCGGTTTTTTCATGCCCAATTTCCGGCAAGGCGCAGGCTGAGTTGTGGTGCCTGGCTAAGGCTGAGTTTTTTGGGCGCGCAGGCTGAGTTGGGGGTATCGCCGGGTTCCTCATGGGTCGCTTCGCTCGCAAAATCGTCACCCGGCGATACCCCCAACTCAGCGAGACTCGTCTGAACACCTGTTAAAAAAAACGGCAGCTCAGGGGCACAAAAAAACCGCCCGAAGGCGGTGGGTCGCGTTGACTTATTTTTTGGGCGGTGGGTCGGGCAGCAAACAAGCCTCAGCCACTTGCAGGTGGTTGTCACGGGCAAAGTTCATCACGAAGTCCCAAGCCATCACATCGTAATCGCGCAGGTCATGGTGGACCACCACACATTTGACGTTGCCCATGGTGGTGGGAATGCACCAAGGCGAATAGCTCAGGTGGCTACCGGGCACAGCGCCACCGGGGCGAAACTGGCTCATCACGCCTGCCAGACGCTCAGCCCAGTCGCTGGGGCGGAATGTCTTTCCGTCCAAGGTCAAACCCAGGATAAAGACTTCTTTGGCAGAGTTGGAGACCATCGGATAGAGGGGTTAGTCAAGGGAGCACAGAGTTCGGGATCGCCGCCCTCTGGTTTACCCGGGTATTGTATCTTATATAAGACTTGAAACCCACTTGTAACTTGGCAAGACAGCCGTGACGCCCTACAAGTTGGCCCGGTATTTCTGCCTCTAAAATCTGGTTTCAGCGGCCCTCTTCGTTGGGCCGATTTTTATTTCAGGAGTTCACGCATGTCCGCTTTCATTGAAGCCGCCTCACCGCACACCATGAACACCTATGGCCGACTGCCGATCGCACTCAGCCATGGTCAAGGTTGCCGAGTCTGGGACGTCAATGGCAAGTCTTATCTGGACGCGCTGGCCGGTATCGCTGTGAACACCTTGGGCCACAACCACCCCGACTTGGTGCCTGCGCTGCAAGACCAGATCGGCAAGATGATCCACAGCTGCAACTACTTCCACGTGCCCAACGCCGAAGTGCTGGCGGCCAAATTGGTCGAGTTGTCGGGCATGACCAATGTGTTTTTCTGCTGCACGGGGCTAGAAGCCAACGAAGCGGCGATCAAACTCGCGCGCAAATTCGGTCACGACAAGGGCATCGACAAGCCCGAAATCGTGGTGTACGAAAAAGCCTTTCACGGCCGCAGCATTGCCACCCTGAGCGCCACAGCGAATGAAAAGCTCAAAACCGGCTTTGGCCCGATGCTCGAAGGCTTTGTGCGCGTGCCAGTCAACGACATCGAAGCCCTGAAAAAAGCCACCGAAGGCAATCCGAACGTGGTGGCGGTGTTCATGGAGACCATTCAAGGCGAAGGCGGCGTCAACCCCATGCGTGCCGAATACCTGCAACAAGTGCGCGCTTTGTGTGACCAGAAAGACTGGTTGATGATGATCGACGAAGTGCAATGCGGCATGGGCCGCACCGGCAAGTGGTTTGCCCACCAGTGGGCTGGCATCGTGCCCGACGTGATGCCGCTGGCCAAAGGCCTGGGCTCGGGTGTGCCGATTGGCGCGGTGGTCGCTGGCCCCAAAGCCGCCCACATCTTCCAACCCGGCAACCACGGCACCACCTTTGGCGGCAACCCACTGGCCATGCGCGCCGGGGTCGAAACCATCCGCATCATGGAAAAAGACGGCTTGATGGCCAACGCCGCGCGGGTCGGTGCGCATTTGCGCAGCGCCCTTGAAACCGCTCTGGCTGGTGTTCAAGGCATTAAAGAAATTCGTGGCCAAGGCCTGATGTTGGGCATTGAGCTCGACCGCCCCTGCGGCCCCGTCTGGAGCCGTGCTGCCGAAGCCGGACTGCTGCTGAGCGTGACCGCTGACAGCGTGATTCGCTTGGTGCCGCCCCTGATCATGACCGAGGCCGAGGCCGACGAAGTGGTGGCCATTTTGGTGCCCTTGATCAAAACCTTTTTGACGGAGTCCGCATGAGCCTCGCCCAAGCTGTGCCGGTTCGGCACTACCTGCAGTTCACCGACCTGAGTGCGGATGACTACGCGCACCTGTTTGCCCGTGCCGCCGAGATCAAACGCAAGTTCAAGGCCTACGAAAAATACCACCCACTGGCCGACCGCACGCTGGCCATGATTTTCGAAAAAGCCAGCACCCGCACCCGCGTGAGTTTTGAAGCCGGGATGTACCAACTGGGCGGCTCGGTGGTGCATCTGACCACGGGCGACAGCCAACTGGGCCGCTCAGAGCCCATCGAAGACAGCGCCCGCGTCATCAGCCGCATGACCGACTTGGTGATGATTCGCACCTATGGCCAAGACAAGATCGAGCGCTTTGCCTCGCACTCGCGCGTGCCCGTGATCAACGGCCTGACCAATGAATTTCACCCCTGCCAAATCTTGGCTGACCTGTTCACTTTGTTGGAGCACCGGGGCTTGGACGCCCAAGGCAAGCCTGATCCGGCCTACCTCAAAGGCAAGGTCGTGGCCTGGGTGGGCGACGGCAACAACATGGCCAACACCTGGTTGCAGGCGGCCGAGTTGCTCGGTTTCACGGTGCACCTGAGCACGCCCAGTGGCTACGAAGTGGACCAAGCTGTGGCCGGTTTGCGAAGTGCTGACAGCTACAAAATCTTCAAAGACCCCGAAGATGCCTGCCGGGGTGCCGATCTGGTCACCACCGATGTGTGGACCAGCATGGGCTACGAAGCCGAAAACGAAGCCCGCAAAAAAGCGTTTGCCGATTGGTGTGTGGACGAAGCCATGATGCAAGTGGCCAAGCCCGATGCCCTGTTCATGCACTGCCTGCCTGCCCACCGCGGTGAAGAAGTCAGCGCCGAAGTCATCGACGGCCCGCAATCGGTCGTGTGGGACGAAGCCGAAAACCGCATGCATGTGCAAAAAGCGCTGATGGAGTTTTTGTTGCTGGGCCGCGTGACTGCCTGATCGGTCACCACAGACTCCCTTTTGTCTGTCACCCCGGACTTGATCCGGGGTCCACACCCTCTTTACGTCATGTCCCACTGCACCACCTGCGGCGCTTGCTGCGTGAGCTTTCGCGTGGATTTCTCGGTCTTCGAATACGAAGAAGGCGGTGGCGATGTGCCCGCAGGCCTGGCCTCCCCCCTCACCGAACACACCTGCCGCATGCGCGGCACCGACCACAGCCCGCCGCGCTGCGCGGCGCTGTATGGCAAAACCGGCGAAAAAGCCGTTTGCGGCATCTACGAATGGCGCCCCTCGCCATGCCGTGAATTCGAAGAAGGCAGCCCCGCTTGCGAACACGCGCGACGCCGTCATGGCTTGCCCCCACTGCCGCTCTGAAGTCTTTTTTGACGGGTGTTGGAAATAACCGACACCATGGTTTTTTCTCAGGTGCTACCTTCGCTCACCATGAAAAAACTTTGGGACATTTCCCCCCCGGTGGATGCCAGCAGCCCGGTCTTTCCGGGCGACACACCCTACACCCAGCAATGGGCGGCCACGCTGTCTGAGACCTGCCCAGTCAACGTGAGCGCCATCACTTTGTCGCCGCACGTGGGCGCGCACGCCGATGCCCCACTGCATTACGACGCACAAGGTGCCGCCGTGGGCGTGCTTGATCTGAGCCCATTTTTGGGGCACTGCCGTGTCATCCATGCACTGGCGGCAGGCCCACTGGTCACGATCGCGCACCTGCAACACGCGCTGGCCGATGTGCCGCCACGGGTGCTGGTGCGCACCTGCCCACAATTTCCGCTGACGCAGTTTGATCCCCAACTGAGCGCCTTTCACCCCGACACCGTGCAGCACTTGGCCGACCTGGGTGTGCAACTGATCGGCATCGACAGCGCCAGCATCGACCCCGCCGACAGCAAGCCGCTGCCCAGCCACCAAGTCATTCGCCAACGCGGACTGCGCGTGCTGGAGAACCTGCTGCTGGACGATGTGCCCGAAGGCGATTACGAGTTGATCGCCCTGCCCTTGAAACTGATGACCGCCGACGCCAGCCCGGTGCGCGCGGTTTTGCGCGAACTTTGAAGCCTTTTTGAAAGCCCCCTCATGATGAACCTCACCCCCACCTTGCAAGACTGCGAACTGCTGGACCAGCAAGACCCATTGCGCAGCCTGCGCGACCAATTCGATTTACCGACTGGCGTGATTTACCTCGACGGCAATTCGCTGGGCGTGATGCCCAAAACCGCCCCAGCCCGTGTGGCCCACGCCGTCACCCAAGAATGGGGGCAAGACCTGATCCAAAGCTGGAACAGCGCAGGCTGGTTCACCTTGCCCCAGCGCGTGGGCGACAAAATCGCCCGTGTCATTGGTGCTCAAGCGGGCGAAGTGGTGGCCGCTGACAGCACCTCCATCAACCTGTTCAAAGTGCTGGCTGCCGCGCTGCACATGGCCCAAGCCGACCATCCCCACAAAACCAAAATCGTCAGCGAACGCAGCAACTTCCCGACCGACCTCTACATCGCCGAAGCCCTCTGCCGAGAGCGCGGCTTCACTTTGCAGTTGATCGATGCGCAAGACATTCCTGCCGCTTTGCAAGCCGACGTGGCGGTGCTGATGCTCACGCACGTCAACTACCGCACCGGGGCCATGCACGACATGCAAGCCGTGACGGCGCAAGCCCATGCACAAGGCATTTTGACGGTCTGGGACTTGGCCCACAGTGCCGGTGCCGTACCGGTGGACCTGAATGGCTCGGGCGCCGACTTTGCCGTCGGTTGCGGCTACAAATACCTCAACGGTGGCCCCGGTGCACCGGCCTTTGTATGGGTCCATCCGCAACACACCGACCGCTTCTGGCAGCCACTGGCTGGCTGGTGGGGCCATGCTGCGCCATTTGCGTTCACACCCGACTACCAACCCGCCAAGGGCATCACGCGTTACCAGTGCGGCACACAGCCCATCTTGAGCTTGTCCGCGCTGGACTGTGGTCTGGACACGATGCTGGCCGCTGAACCGCTGGGTGGCATGGCGGCCTTGCGCCAAAAGTCGCTGGCATTGACGGGCTTGTTCATGCAGTTGGTTCGCACGCGCTTGCATGGCCACGGCTTTGGCATCGCCACCCCCACACAAGAAGCCCTGCGCGGCTCGCAAGTGAGCCTGACCCGCGCCGAAGGCGCTTACGCCATCGTGCAAGCCCTGATCGCGCGCGGCGTGATCGGCGACTTCCGCGCCGGTGATGGCGGCCAACACGCAGACATTTTGCGCTTTGGCTTCACGCCCTTGTACATCGGATTTGCCGATGTGTGGAATGCTGCCGAACAGCTGTGCCAAGTCATGGCCAGCGGCGAATGGCAAGACGCCCGCTTTGCCCAAAAACACGCTGTCACCTGAAAGCCCGACCATGAGCGCCTGTCCATTCCACGCCAGCGACGACAATGCGGCCCCTGTCAGCGGCAACGCCCCTGCAGGCACTGCCGCAGGCGAGCGCATCGTGCACGAAGAAAAAGCGCAACTCGACTTCGATGGCCGCATGAGCTACGGCGACTACCTGCAGCTTGACGCCATCTTGAACGCGCAAACACCGCTCTCGCCCGATCACAACGAGATGCTGTTCATCGTGCAGCACCAAACCAGCGAACTGTGGATGAAGCTGATGCTGCACGAGTTGCACGCGGCTGTGGCCAGCATCGCGACAGACCAACTGCCCGATGCGTTCAAGAAGCTGGCACGGGTCAGCAAGATCATGGAGCAGCTCGTGCACGCATGGGACGTACTGGCCACCATGACACCGCCCGAATACAGCGCCATTCGGCCTTACCTGCTGCAGTCCAGCGGTTTCCAAAGTTGGCAATACCGCTGTGTCGAATTCGCCATGGGTAACAAAAACGCGGCCATGCTGCAACCGCACGCGCACCGCCCTGACCTGTCTGCCATTGTGCAAGCGGCCTACGAAGCGCCTTCGCTGTATGACGAATGTTTGCGCCTGTTGAAGCGGCGCGGTCTGGCTGTGCCCGACAGCCACACTCAGCGCGATTGGCGCCAGCCCTATCTGGCCAGCGAGGGCGTAGAAAGCGCTTGGCTGCAGGTCTACCGTGACCCCCAGCAGCACTGGGACTTGTACCAACTGGGCGAAGAGCTGACCGACCTGGAAGACGCTTTTCGTTTGTGGCGCTTTCGCCATGTGACCACCGTGGAACGCGTGATCGGTTTCAAGCGCGGCACAGGGGGCACCGGCGGCGTGAACTACCTGCGCAAAATGCTCGATGTGGTGCTCTTCCCCGAAATCTGGACACTGCGCACGCAACTGTGAAGTGGCGCACCCTGTGCGAATCAACCGGCGACAAACAAGTGCGTTCATTTGCACTAATATGCCGACTCGCACCACTGGAGAGACGCTGTGCAACTGAACATCAACGGCGAAAGCCGCACCAGCCAAGCCGAGCCCGGCATGCCCTTGTTGTGGGTGCTGCGCGATGAACTGAACCTCACGGGCACCAAGTTCGGCTGCGGCATCGCCGCCTGCGGGGCCTGCACCGTGCATGTCGACGGACAGGCCGTGCGCTCGTGCGTCACGCCAGCATCTGCGGTCGCGCACCAACGCATCCGCACCATTGAATCTTTGGGCAGCCCTGAAAAACCCCACCCGCTGCAAGCGGCCTGGATCGCAGAGCAAGTGCCGCAATGCGGGTATTGCCAAAGCGGCATGTTGATGGCCGCCGCCGCCTTGCTGGACAAAACACCCCAGCCCAGCGACGCCCAGATTGACGCGGCCATGACCAATTTGTGCCGCTGCGGCACGTACCAACGCGTGCGTGCGGCCATTCACCGCGCGGCAAAAACCATGCAGTCGCCAAACGCCCAGAAAGGCGGTGCCGCATGAAACGCCGCACCTGGATCTTGAGCGCCTTGGGCGCAACCGGGGCTTTGGTGGTGGGCTGGGGCGTGATGCCTGCACGCTCGCGCTTGGGTTCCCCCGATTTGATGCTGCCCAGCCAAGGCGATGTGGCCCTGAACGGCTGGATCAAGATCGCTGCAGACGGCGGCGTCATCTTGGCCATGCCCCGCAGCGAAATGGGCCAAGGCGTGCACACCGCGCTGGCCATGCTGGTGGCCGAAGAGCTCGATGTGCCGCTGAGCCGCGTGCGCTTGGAACAAGCGGGCGCCGACAGCATTTATGGCAACGTGGCCATGCTGGTGGCCAGCCTGCCTTTTCACCCGCTGGACAGCGAAGGCGGGCACAAACCCGTCAAGATCAAAATGGGGGAATGGCTGGTGGGCAAGATCGCCCGCGAGCTGGGCATCAACGCCACGGGGGGCTCGTCCAGCATCGCCGACCTGTGGGCGCCTTTGCGCATGGCAGCGGCCACAGCGCGGGCCAGCCTGGTGCAAACAGCGGCACTGGCCTGGCAAGTGCCTGCCAGCGACATCACCATCGCCGACGGCCTGATGAAGCATGCTTCGGGCAAGTCCGCACACTTCGGCGACATGGCCGCAGCTGCTGCGGGTGCCACGCCCAAAGGCATCAGCACCAAACCACGTGCGCAGTGGAAGCTCATTGGCCAAGCCGCGCCCCGCACCGACATTCCTGCCAAAGTGACAGGCGAGGCCCGTTTTGGGGCCGATGTGCGCCTGCCGGGCATGCTGTTTGCTGCCGTGCAAATGTGCCCCATGCTGGGTGGGTCAGCCGCGTCCATGGACAGCCAAGCGGCATTGGCACTGCCCGGTGTGTCCAAGGTGGTTCCGCTCGACGCCTGGGGTGGCGGCACCGCCGGTCTGGCCGTGGTGGGCCTCACCACTTGGCATGCGTTGCAAGGCGCACAAGCCGTCAAAGTGCAGTGGCAGCCCCCCGCAGCTGGCGCTGCAGACACCACCCGCATCCAAGCCGATTTGCTCAAGGCCTTGAACACCGAAAGCGGCTTCACCTTCCATGAACAAGGCGTGCCCACCCAGGCCGAAAAAGCCGCGGCCAGCCGCATCGATGCCCTGTACCAAGCGCCCTATTTGGCCCACGCCACCATGGAGCCCATGAACTGCACCGCGCAGGTCAAAGACGGGCGGGTCGAGATTTGGGTGCCCACCCAAGTGCCCCAAATGGCCCGCGCCATGGCGGCCAAAGTGGCGGGCGTCAAAGAAGAGCAAGTCACTGTGCATGTGACTTTGTTGGGCGGCGGTTTTGGCCGCAGGCTCGAAGTCGATTTTGTGGGCCAAGCCGTGCAAGTAGCCATGGCCTGCAACGGCGTCCCTGTGCAGCTGAGCTGGTCGCGCGAAGAAGACATGGCGCACGACTTTTACCGCCCCATGCACCTGGCCAAGTTCCAGGCCTCGCTCGATGCCCAAGGCACGGTCACCAGCCTGCGCATCAAATCGGCGGGTGACGCCATCACCCCGCGCTGGATGGCGCGTGCAGCGCCCCACCTGTCTGGCCCCATCGACATGCCCGACAAAACCGCATCGGAAGGCCTGTTTGACCTGCCCTACGGCTTTGCCAGCCAACACATGAGCCATGTGGCCACCCGGTCAGGCGTACCGGTCGGTTTTTGGCGCTCGGTCGGCCATTCGCACAACGCTTTTTTCTCCGAAAGCTTCATCGACGAACTGGCCCTTGCCAGCCGACAAGACCCTCTGGCTTTTCGCCTGCACTGGCTCAAAGAAGCGCCGCGCTATGCCGCCGTGCTCCAGTTGGCCGCTGACAAAGCGGGCTGGGGCAAAGCCTTGCCTGCGGGCCATGCACAGGGCCTGGCCTTGCACGAGTCGTTTGGCTCCATCACCGCGCAAGTGGCCGAAGTGTCGCTCGACCACGGCCAGATCCGCGTGCACCGTGTGGTCTGCGCCATCGACTGCGGCACCGTGGTCAACCCGGACACCGTGGCCCAGCAGGTCGAAAGCAGCGTGCTGTATGGCCTGAGTGCCGCCCTGTTTGGCAAGATCGACATCGTGGGCGGGGTGGTCCAACAAAGCAACTTTCCGGCTTACCCGCTGGTCACCTTGGCGCAGGCACCGCAGGTGGACACCCACATCGTGCCCAGCACCCGAGCGCCTGCAGGGGTGGGCGAACCGGCAGTGCCGCCCGTGGCCCCGGCTGTGGGCAATGCCCTGTTTGCGCTCACGGGCAAACGGCTGCGGGCTTTGCCTTTGGTGGTTTAAGGGGACCAACGCAGGCGCTTCGAGGACCGCGTTACAAGATACCGCTGTACAGCCAAGGCAGATCCATCAAGCGTTCGCCCCCCAAGCGCAGGCCCCAGTTGCGGCCCAAGGCCAATGCGCCTTGGGCGTGAAAAATCTGGCCATTGCGGATGGCGCGTGCCTGCACACGGGCGTTGCGCGCCCAGCGCTGCTCGGCATAGGCCTGCAAACGGTCGGGCACGCGGCCCGCACCGTGGGCCAAGCACTGCGCCAGCACCTGTGCGTCTTCGATCGCCATGCCCGCGCCTTGCGCCAAATAAGGCCGCATCGGGTGCGCGGCATCGCCCAGCAAGGCCACCGGCCCTTGGGCCATTTCATGCGCGCAAGCCAAGGGAGCGCGGTCGTGAAGCGCCCATTGCCGCCAGGCCGAAACCGAGGCCAGACGTTCCTGCAAATCGCGTCCCACTGCACCTGACACGGCGCCCATCGCTTGCATCAGCGCTTGGGTGTGGCCTGCGGCGTCCCAAGCCTCGGCGTGCGCGGGTTTGTCGCCGTGCACGATGGCCACCAAATTCAAGCATTCGCCGCTGCGCACCGGGTAATGCACCACATGCAGGCGCGGCCCCATCCAGACCGTGACTTCATGGGTGCGCAAATGCACGGGCAAATCGGCTTGCGCCACCAAGGCCCGGTACGCCAGCTGCCCCGTGAAGCGGGCAGGCGCATCGCCCAGCAGTTGCTGGCGCACCGCGCTCCACACACCATCGGCACCGATCAAGGCATCGGCCTGCCAGTGCTGCCCCTGTGCGCTGTGCACATCCAGCCCTTGGGCACCGGCTTGCCAGCCCTGCACCGTTTGCCCCAGTTGCACATCCACACCTGCGGCCTTGACTGCAACCTGCAACAGGCCCTGCAAGTCGGCCCGGTGGATGGTGGCGTATGGCGCGCCGTAAAGTGCCTGAGCCCGCTCGCCCAAACGCAAGCTGCCCAGCACCCGCCCTGTTTGGGCATCGCGGGCTTGCAAAAGCTTGGGAAACGCCGCCACTTGCGCCAAGGCATCGCCCAAACCCCAGGCCTGCAAAATACGCGTCACGTTCGGCCCCATCTGGATGCCAGCGCCCACCTCGCTCAGCTGGGTTGCCCGCTCCAGCAGCTGCACCGGCACGCCCTGCCGCGCACAGGCCACGGCAGCAGCCAAGCCACCAATGCCGCCGCCTGCGATCAACACCTGTTTGAGCCCACCTTTTGCCATGCTTCTTGTCATACATCAATTGTGCACGGTGCCGTACTGCACCCAAAGATTGGACAATTGAAAACCATGACGATGCTCAAATCTCCTGAACTTTTATTGCCTGCTGGCTCGCTCGACAAAATGCGGGCCGCTTACGACTTTGGTGCCGACGCGATTTATGCGGGCCAGCCGCGCTACAGCCTGCGGGCACGCAACAACGAATTCAAGCTGGAGCAAATCGGCATCGGCATTGCCGAAGCCCATGCGCGTGGGAAAAAGTTTTTTGTCACCAGCAACTTGCTGCCGCACAACGACAAAGTGCGCACCTACCTGCGCGACATCGAGCCAGTGATCGCCATGCAGCCGGACGCCCTGATCATGGCCGACCCTGGCCTGATCATGATGGTGCGCGAGAAATGGCCCGAGATGCCCATCCATCTTTCGGTGCAGGCCAACACCGTCAACTGGGCGGCGGTGAAGTTTTGGCAAAAAATGGGCGTGGCCCGCATCATTTTGAGCCGCGAACTGAGCCTGGACGAAGTCGAAAAAATCCGCCAAGAATGCCCCGACATGGAGCTTGAAGTTTTTGTGCACGGCGCGCTGTGCATCGCCTACTCGGGCCGCTGCCTGCTGTCGGGCTACTTCAACCGCCGCGACCCCAACCAAGGCACTTGCACCAACGCCTGCCGCTGGAGCTATGGCACACAAGAAGCCACCGACGAGACCGATTCGGGCGAGGTCAAACCTACCCGTATGGACGGCGACTTCAGCTTCGAGCAAGAGCAAGAAGCCGCCGAGAAAAACTTCTCAGCCTGCGGCGACGGCCAGCGCCACCCTGCTGCCGACAAGGTCTACCTGATTGAAGAGGCCGGTCGCCCCGGCCAGCTCATGCCCATCATGGAAGACGAGCACGGCACCTACATCATGAACAGCAAAGACCTGCGCGCGGTCGAGCTGATTGAGCGGCTGGTCAAGATCGGCGTGGACTCGCTCAAGATCGAAGGCCGCACCAAGAGCCTGTATTACGTCAGCCGCACCGCGCAGGTGTACCGCCGCGCCATCGACGACGCCGTGGCGGGCCGGCCCTTCAACCCCGAGCTCATCAGCGAACTCGATGGCCTGGCCTCACGCGGCTACACCTCGGGCTTTTTAGAGCGCCGCCCCGCGCAGGACTACCAGAACTACGAAACCGGCCACTCGGTCGGCCACCGCAGCCAGTTTGTGGGCGAGGTGCGCGGCGTGCAAGGCGACTGGGCCGAGGTGGAAACCAAGAACAAGTTTTCGGTGGGCGACACGATTGAAATCATTCACCCCAGCGGCAACCGCAAGGTGCAACTCAAGGCCATGAAGAACGTCAAAGGAGAAGCCATTGAGGTGGCCCCCGGCAGCCCACTCAGGGTGTGGATTCCGATGCAGGGCCCGGCTGATGGCGCACTGATCGCTCGGATGTTTTGACCATTCTGGTCGGACCGCAAAACCCGTCTTACAGCGTTCGCCAAAAGAAAAGCCCCGCACAGTTTGCACTGGCGGGGCTTTTTCATTCTGACCTCAAAGCATTGAGATCACAACCGGACTCAGGCAGTCACGCCCTTGGCGTTTTCCACGTACTCTTCGATCTGGTTGAAGTTCAGGTACTTGTAAATGGCAGCACCGTCTTTGTTCACCACGCCCATGGCTTCATGGTATTCGGCCACCGTTGGGAACTTGCCCATCTTCGAGGTGATGGCCGCCAACTCAGCAGAGGCCAAGTACACGTTGGTGTTCTTGCCCAACCGGTTGGGGAAGTTGCGTGTGGAAGTGGACACCACCGTCGCGCCTTCGCGCACTTGTGCTTGGTTGCCCATGCACAAAGAGCAGCCTGGCATTTCGGTGCGCGCACCGGCGGTGCCAAATGCGGCGTAGTGGCCTTCTTTGATCAACTCGCTTTCGTCCATCTTGGTTGGGGGTGCCACCCACAGCTTGACGGGAATGTCACGTTGACCGCCGAGCAGTGTGGCGGCTGCACGGAAGTGGCCAATGTTGGTCATGCAAGAACCGATGAAGGCTTCGTCGATCTTGGTGCCAGACACTTCAGACAAGAACTTGGCGTCGTCCGGATCGTTCGGGCAGCAAACGATAGGCTCTTTGATGTCGGCCAAATCGATTTCAATGACGTGCGCGTATTCTGCGTTTTTGTCGGCTTCGAGCAATTCGGGTGCGGCCAACCAGGCTTCGACTTTCTCGATGCGGCGGGCCAAAGTGCGTGCATCGGCGTAGCCGTCGGCGATCATGTTCTTCATCAGAACCACGTTGGACTTCAGGTACTCGGCCACAGGCTCTTTGTTGAGCTTGATCGAGCAACCGGCGGCAGAACGCTCGGCAGACGCGTCAGACAATTCAAACGCTTGCTCAACCTTGAGGTTGGGCAGGCCTTCGATTTCCAGGATACGGCCTGAGAATTCGTTGATCTTGCCGGCCTTGGCCACCGTCAACAAACCTTGCTTGATCGCGTACAAAGGAATGGCATGAACCAAGTCGCGCAAGGTCACGCCGGGTTGCATTTCACCTTTGAAGCGAACCAGGATGGACTCGGGCATGTCCAAAGGCATCACGCCGGTGGCTGCACCGAAGGCCACCAAGCCCGAACCGGCGGGGAAGCTGATACCGATGGGGAAACGGGTGTGCGAGTCGCCGCCGGTGCCGACGGTGTCAGGCAACAACAAACGGTTCAACCAGGAGTGAATCACGCCGTCACCGGGACGCAGGGACACGCCGCCGCGGTTGCTGATGAACGCAGGCAGTTCGCGGTGCGTTTTCACGTCAACAGACTTGGGGTAGGCCGCTGTGTGGCAGAACGATTGCATGACCATGTCGGCCGAGAAGCCCAGGCAAGCCAGGTCTTTCAACTCGTCGCGGGTCATGGGGCCTGTGGTGTCTTGCGAACCCACAGTGGTCATTTTGGGTTCGCAGTAAGTGCCAGGGCGAACGCCTTGGCCTTCTGGCAAACCAACGGCACGGCCCACCATTTTTTGCGCCAATGTGAAACCGGCTTGGGTACTGATCGGCGCAGTCGGCAAACGGAACACAGTGGAGACGGGCAAGCCCAAGAACTCGCGCGCCTTGGCGGTCAAGCTGCGGCCAATGATCAGGTTGATACGGCCACCAGCGCGCACTTCGTCAAACAGCACATCGCTCTTGAGCTGGAATGTGGTCACGGTTTCACCGTTGCGCACGATCTTGCCTTCGTAGGGCAATACGTCGACCACGTCACCCATGTTGAGTGCGGTCACGTCCACTTCGATCGGCAGCGCGCCCGAATCTTCTTGCGTGTTGAAGAAGATAGGGGCAATCTTGCCGCCCAAAGTGACACCACCGAAACGCTTGTTGGGCACAAACGGAATGTCTTCACCAAAGCCCCAGATGATGCTGTTGGTGGCCGACTTGCGTGAAGAGCCAGTGCCGACCACGTCGCCGACATAAGACACCAAGTTGCCTTTTTTCTTCAGCTCTTCAATCATGGCCATGGGGCCGCGCTTGCCGTCTTCTTCGGGCTTGAACGCTGCACCTTCGCGGGTGTTCTTCAACATCGCCAAGTAGTGCAATGGGATGTCTGGACGGCTCCAGGCGTCAGGCGCTGGAGACAAGTCGTCGGTGTTGGTTTCGCCAGGCACCTTGAACACGGTGATGGTGATTTTTTTCTCGACTTCAGGGCGTGTGGTGAACCACTCGGCATCGGCCCAGCTTTGCATGACTTCTTTGGCTTTGGCGTTGCCGGCCTTGGCTTTTTCAGCGACGTCGTTGAAAAAGTCAAACATCAACAAAGTTTTCTTCAAGGCTTGCGCGGCCACGGCGGCCACTTCTGCGTCGTCGAGCAATTCGATCAGGGGGTGCACGTTATAGCCACCCACCATGGTGCCGAGCAACTCGGCGGCCTTGGATTTGGAGATCAAAGCAACTTGGATCTCGCCGTGCGCCACAGCGGCCAAAAAGGACGCCTTGACTTTGGCGGCATCGTCCACGCCCGGTGGCACGCGGTGCGTCAGCAAGTCCATCAAGAACGCTTCTTCGCCTGCGGCGGGTGCTTTGATCAGTTCGATCAATTCAGCCGTTTGCTTGGCGTCCAAAGGCAGTGGCGGGATACCCAGCGCTGCGCGCTCGGTCACATGGTCACGGTAGGCTTTCAACATGGTTTTTTCTCCTGTCAGTCAAGGTTTCAAGATTTATCGCCCCATGCCTGTCGTATCGATCAGGCTGGGCGGGGGATTGGTTTTCATGGTTTCGGCAAAGGCCACTTGCTCGGGGTTCGCACACTCATCGGCCAAGCGACGGCCTTTGGTCTGGTCCATGAGCATGGATTTATTGGCCAGTTGCAGCCAAACTGCACCGGCTTTTTTGTCTTCAAGGCGGATGGCCCCGGAACTGGTACGTACCGGTTGCATGTGATAGCGAAAACCTTTGCCCAGTACATGGAAGTAGCCGGGCTTGGCGGCATCGGCTTCGAGCCGGACGCTGGCCCCCAGTTCGCAGGGCATCACACCTTGATGGATGCGCTCGGCAATTGCCAACTCTTCAAGGTTCAGGTCGGTTTGCGCACCTGGGCGAACTGAAGGTGCCAACGCAGAAACCGCTGGCACTGGGGGCAAGGACGCCGCCTTACGCTCTGGTGTACGAAGGCTGGTGGCCGCGTCTGAAATCGCTTGGGCTTGCAAAGCGGCTGTGGCTTCGGCGGCCAAGCGGGCCTGCGCTGCGGTGGTGGCGCGGGTGCTGGCCGATGCTGTGCGCGCCTTTGCAACGGGATGTGCGGCCTGTTTTTTGACCACGGCGGTCTCGGCCAGGCAAACGCCAGACCAGACCACAAAAGCAAACAAGAAGGTTTTGAACATGAGCAGCACTTTCATCGAATAGCCCATCATCGCCTGCCTGTCACGGCAAAAAATGCCTGGATGGCCCCTGGCAAGGGGCGACCGGTTTGGTGTGCGCGCTCCAGCAGTTGCCAGAAAAACCGGTAGCTGGCCCGGTCGTGCAATTGCCCGGCGTGGCTAATGGGGGCCCATTGGGCGGCCTGTGCGGCCAAAATGATCTCGCTGGCTTGGTCGATTTGCGCTTCGCTGGGGGCCATGGCCTCCAAGATCGGGCGAATCTGATCAGGATGGATGCTCCACATGCGGGTGTAACCCATCTCTTGCGCCGCTTTTTGGGCCGCCATGCGAACAGCATCGGCGTTTTTGAATTCAGTGACCACGCAGTGCGACGGCACCTTGCCGTGCGCGTGGCAGGCGCTGGCGATCTCGAGCTTGGCGCGCAGCACCAAGGGGTGGGTGAACTGGCCTTGGATACCCATGCCATCGGCGGGAATCGCGCCGCCATGGGCGGAGACAAAATCCATCAGGCCAAAGCTGATCGACTGCACGCGGGGATGGGCAGCGATGTCAAAAGCGCGGTGCACGGCGGCGGGCGACTCGATCAGCACGTGCAAAGGCAAGTCTGCGGCACCCGCGTTGATCAGGGCAGCTTGGGCACGATCGACGTCGGCCACGGATTCGACCTTGGGCACCATGATGTGCGTCAAAACCCGCCCCGCGCGACCTGCAACGTGGGCCATGTCGGCGTCAAAACTGGGGTGATCGACAGGATGAACGCGCACAGCAATGCGCGCATCCGGTGTGGCAGCGGTCGTGGCGAGCGCCATTTCTGTGACCAGTGCCGCGTGTTCGGCTTCGCCACCGATGGGCGCGCCGTCTTCGCAATCGAGGGTGACATCAAAGACGCAAGTGCCGAACTCTTGGGTCATTTCAGCCTGCAATTGCAGGCTTTTGCGCATCCGCGCCTCCACTCCGCTGTAATGGTCACACACCGGCAGCTGAACGCTACCGGCTTGCGCCCCCAGCAAAATATCGCGCGGATGGGTCACTCTGTTTCTCTGCTGAGAATCAGATCAAGTGAGCAACGCCAGCTTGCTCGTCGGTCAACTCTTTCAGAGTCTTGTCGATGCAGCCTTGGCTGAACGCGTCGATTTCCAGACCTTCAACCACGGTGTATTGGCCGTTTTCGCAAGTGACAGGGAAGCCGAACATGACATCTTTGGGGATGCCGTACCAGCCTTGCGATGGGATGCCCATGGTGACCCACTTGCCGTTGGTGCCCAAAGCCCAATCGCGCATGTGGTCGATGGCCGCGTTGGCAGCTGAGGCTGCCGAAGACAGGCCACGCGCTTCGATGATGGCCGCGCCACGCTTGCCGACGGTGGGCAAGAACACGTTGGCGTTCCATTCCTGGTCGTTGATCATGGTCTTGACCGACTCGCCCTTGATGGTGGCGAAGCGGTAATCAGCGTACATGGTGGGCGAGTGGTTGCCCCACACGCACAATTTTTCGATATCGGCCACGGCTTTGCCGGTCTTGGCAGCGATTTGCGAAGCAGCGCGGTTGTGGTCCAAACGCAGCATGGCAGTGAAGTTGCCTGGCTTCAGATCAGGAGCGGCCTTCATGGCGATGTAAGCGTTGGTGTTGGCGGGGTTGCCCACGACCAGCACTTTCACATCACGCGAAGCCACGGCGTTCAGAGCCTTGCCCTGTGCAGTGAAGATGGCGCCGTTAATGGCGAGCAACTCGGCACGCTCCATGCCTGGACCGCGTGGGCGCGAGCCGACCAACAAAGCATAGTCGACGTCTTTGAAAGCCGTCATCGGGTCGCCATGGGCTTCCATGCCCACCAACAATGGGAATGCGCAGTCTTCCAATTCCATCATCACGCCGCGCAGGGCTTTTTGGGGGCCTTCGACGGGCACTTCCAGCAACTGCAGGATGACGGGCTGGTCTTTGCCCAGCATTTCGCCAGAGGCGATGCGGAACAACAATGCGTAACCGATTTGACCTGCTGCGCCGGTAACGGCAACGCGGACGGGCTTTTTGCTCATGGTGGAAACTCCAGAAGTGTTGAAAACAAGGGTCGCAGCCCTGGCCGACAACTTTTGTCAGCAGGTCTGTCCGGCGCACCGGACCCGCGCATCAATCCCGACCAAGTTGAGATGACCGCAAGCAAACAGCTGGGGAGTGTACCCGCGAAAACCCTGATTCGTCAATTTGTCTTATGTCTTATATAAGATATGATGTCGCTCCTGACGTGCAACTGACCTGCACGCCAAATTCAAGCCCCATGAACAACACATCCCCATCGGCAGACAGCAGCTTTTCAGACGCCGAATCTTCGGCGCTGACACCCGCGTTCAGCCCGCTGTACCAGCAAATCAAGGGATTGATCCTGCAAAACCTGCAGTCTGGCGAGTGGAAACCCGGCGAGTCGATTCCCAGTGAGATGGAATTGGCTGCCCGCTACCGGGTCAGCCAGGGCACTGTCCGCAAAGCCATCGACGAGCTGGCTGGCGACAACCTGCTGGTGCGTCGCCAAGGCAAAGGCACATTTGTCGCCACGCATGCCGAGCACCATGTTCAATACCGTTTTCTGAAATTGGTTCCGGACAGCGGCAATCTCGACGCCGAAGGCCCGGCCCAACGTGAAATCGTCGATTGCAAGCGCTTACGCGCCACGGCCGACATCGCTCGCGCACTGGCCCTCAGGGCTGGCGATGCCGTTTTGCAGGTTCGCCGTGTGCTGTCTTTTGCGGGCATCCCCACCATTCTTGAAGACTTGTGGCTGCCCGGCGGCCCCTTCAAAGGCCTGACAGCCGAGCGCCTGGCCGAATACCACGGCCCCATGTACGCCCTGTTTGAAACCGAATTTGGCGTGCGCATGGTCCGTGCCGATGAAAAAATTCGCGCCGTGCTGCCCGACGAAGCCCAAAGCCAATTGCTGCAGATTGCCTCAGGAACCCCTTTGTTGAGCGTCGAACGCATTGCTTATACCTACAACGACACCCCCATGGAGCTGCGGCGCGGCTTTTACCGCACCGAAAGCCACCACTACCGAAATGCCTTGAGCTGACCCACCCGGCTCGATTGAAAAAATCTCCCAGTGCACCTCGTGTGCAATGCTCATGTCAGTTTGTTGCGTTGCAATAGAATCCACCGGTTTGTCACCCAAATTACGAACGCGTTACACCCAGAAAGTACCCACATGACTGAACTCGCTCGAAAGCGGCCTGAATTCCGCAACATCAACGCCCTGAAAGACCTCCCGTCTTACCGCCTCCCAGTCGCTGGCATTGTGTCCATCCTGCACCGCATCAGCGGTTTCCTGATGTTTTTGTTGATGCCACTCATCATCTGGATGTTTGACAGTTCCATCACGTCAGAGATTTCTTTCGCGAAACTCTCAGCCGCTTTCAATATCGGCATCGGCTTTGTGCCGGGCTGGTTCATGAAACTGGTGGCTTTGGCCTTGATCTGGGCCTATTTGCACCACTTCATCGCCGGTTTGCGCCACCTGTACATGGACGTGTGCCATGCCGTGACCAAAGAATTCGGCAAATCTTCGGCCATCGTCACTTTGGCTCTCAGCATCAGCCTGACCGCTGTGCTGGGTGCCAAGATGTTTGGCCTGTACTGATCAGCCCCACAGAACAACAAAAGGAAACTGACCTATGTCGTCCGTCAACTACGGCTCCAAACGCATCGTCACTGGTGCAGGCTACGGCTTTCGTGACTGGCTCGCACAACGCGTGACCGGCACCCTGATGGCCCTTTTCACCGTGATCTTGTTGGCCCAGGTGATCTTCACCTCCGGCCCTATCGGCTACGAAGAATGGGCCGGCATCTTTGCCTCCCAATGGATGAAGGTCCTGACCTTCTGCGTCATCCTTTCTTTGCTGTACCACGTCTGGGTGGGCATGCGCGACATCTGGATGGACTATGTGAAACCCCTGGCTGTGCGCCTGGTTTTGCACGTTTTCACACTGGTCTGGCTGATCGGCTGTGCCGGTTGGGCCGTGCAAGCCCTCTGGCGTCTGTGATCGCCCGCGATTGAGCTGAACTCATAACAAGATTGAGAAACCATGAGCTATACCAAAGATCAAATCACCACCCGCAAGTTTGACGTCGTGATCATCGGCGCCGGCGGTTCGGGCATGCGTGCCTCGCTGCAACTGGCCCGCGCTGGCCTGAACGTGGCCGTGCTGTCCAAAGTGTTCCCCACCCGTTCGCACACTGTGGCGGCCCAAGGCGGCATCGGTGCATCGCTGGGCAACATGTCCGACGACAACTGGCACTACCACTTCTACGACACCATCAAGGGCTCCGACTGGCTCGGCGACCAAGATGCCATCGAATTCATGTGCCGCGAAGCACCCAAGGTCGTCTATGACCTGGAGCACATGGGCATGCCTTTTGACCGCAACCCGGACGGCACCATTTACCAGCGCCCCTTTGGTGGCCACACCGCCAACTACGGCGAAAAGCCCGTGCAACGCGCTTGCGCTGCCGCTGACCGCACCGGTCACGCCATGCTGCACACCCTGTACCAGCAAAACGTCGCAGCCAAAACCAGCTTTTTCGTGGAGTGGATGGCCCTTGACCTGATCCGTGACGCCGAAGGCGACGTGGTCGGCGTGACCGCACTCGAAATGGAAACCGGTGACCTGCACGTTTTGCACGCAAAAACCGTGCTGATGGCCACGGGTGGCGCAGGCCGCATTTATGCCGCATCGACCAACGCCTTCATCAACACTGGCGACGGTTTGGGCATGGCGGCTCGCGCAGGCATTCCACTCGAAGACATGGAGTTCTGGCAATTCCACCCCACCGGCGTGGCCGGTGCTGGCGTGTTGTTGACCGAAGGCTGCCGCGGCGAAGGCGCGATCTTGCTCAACAGCAATGGCGAACGCTTCATGGAGCGCTATGCGCCCACCCTGAAAGATCTGGCCCCACGCGACTTCGTGTCCCGCTGCATGGACCAAGAGATCAAGGAAGGCCGTGGCTGCGGTCCGAACAAAGACCACGTGTTGCTCAAGCTGGATCACCTGGGCGCCGACACCATCCACAAACGCCTGCCCTCGGTGTACGAAATCGGCGTCAACTTCGCCAACGTCGACATCACCAAAGAGCCGATCCCCGTTGTGCCGACCATTCACTACCAAATGGGCGGCATCCCGACCAACATCAACGGTCAAGTGGTCACACAAAACGCCACCGACAACAACGCGGTCGTCAACGGCTTGTACGCTGTGGGCGAATGCTCTTGCGTCTCGGTGCACGGCGCCAACCGCTTGGGCACCAACTCGCTGCTCGACTTGCTGGTGTTTGGCCGCGCTGCAGGCAACCACATTGTCGACTTCGCCTCCAAGACCAAATCGCACAAGCCCTTGCCGGCCAATGCCACCGACCTCACACTGGAACGCCTGAACAAACTCGAAGGCCGTGGCGGCGAATACGCCCAGGACGTGGCCAACGACATGCGTGCAGTCATGCAGCAACACGCTGGCGTGTTCCGCACTCAAGCCAGCATGGACGAAGGCGTGCAAAAGATCGCCGCCATCCGCGAGCGTGTCAATGCGATCGGCCTGAAAGACACTTCCAAAGTGTTCAACACCGCCCGCATCGAAGCGCTGGAAGTGGAAAACCTGATCGAAAGCGCACAGGCCACCATGGTCTCGGCTGCAGCACGCCGCGAATGCCGTGGCGCCCACACCGTGAGCGACTACGAGCGTGCAGTGGACGATCCAATCGCACCATTGGGTCGCGATGATGCCAACTGGATGAAACACACCCTGTGGCACAGCGAATCGAACAGCCTGACTTACAAGCCTGTGAAACTCAAACCCCTGACCGTGGACTCTGTGCCACCCAAGGTTCGCACGTTCTAAAGATTGTCTGGACCGCTCGCCCAAGGCCTGCGGTCCACCACCAGAATCCAACAGGAGTTCTTCCATGACCCTACGCACTTTTCAGATCTACCGCTACGACCCCGATAAGGACGCCAAGCCTTACATGCAAACCATCCAGGTCGAACTGGACGGCAACGAACGCATGTTGCTGGACGCCCTGATGAAACTCAAGGCAGTTGACCCCACCATTTCGTTCCGCCGCTCTTGCCGCGAAGGCGTGTGCGGTTCGGACGCGATGAACATCAACGGCAAAAACGGTCTGGCTTGCCTGACCAACATGAACACCCTGCCCGGTACCATCGTGTTGAAGCCGCTGCCAGGTCTGCCCGTGATTCGCGACGTGATCGTGGACATGACCCAGTTCTTCAAGCAGTACCACTCGATCAAGCCTTACTTGATCAACAGCAATATCCCACCCGAAACCGAGCGCCTGCAAAGCCCGGAAGAGCGTGATGAGCTCAACGGTCTGTACGAATGCATCTTGTGCGCCAGCTGCTCGACCAGCTGCCCCAGCTTCTGGTGGAACCCCGACAAGTTCGTGGGCCCAGCCGGTCTGCTGCAAGCCTACCGCTTCATTGCCGACAGCCGCGACGAAGCCACCGCCGAGCGCTTGGACAACTTGGAAGACCCTTACCGTCTGTTCCGCTGCCACACCATCATGAACTGCGTCGATGTCTGCCCCAAGGGTCTGAACCCCACCAAGGCGATTGGCAAGATCAAAGAGATGATGGTTCGCCGCGCTGTCTGATGACCGTCACCCCTATCCTGGAAGACGCGTCCCTGGTCGGCGCTGACCGCCTCGCTCCTTTGAGCGAGCGGTCGCTGAGCAAGCTGCGTTGGCGCAGCCGTCGCGGATTGCTCGAAAACGATTTGTTCATCGAGCGCTTCTTCAACCGGCATGCAGCTTGCTTGACAGTTGGTCAGGCCCGGGGCATGTACGTGCTGATGGACCTGTCAGACAACGATCTCATGGACTTGCTGTTGCGCCGCAAGGCACTGCAGCCCGAGATCAGCACCGAAGAGGTGCGTGAAGTCCTGGACATGCTGAGAGCGTGAACCCGAAATGGTTCACACCTGGAAATTTAGAGGAAACCCACCATGAAACTCGCTGATAACAAAGCCACCCTGTCGTTCTCCAATGGCAGCCCCAGCATCGACATGCCCGTTTACTCGGGCAACATCGGTCCTGACGTGATCGACATCCGCAAGCTGTACGCACAAAGCGGCATGTTCACCTACGATCCTGGCTTCTTGTCGACGGCATCTTGCCAATCGGCGATCACCTACATTGATGGTGACAAAGGCGAGCTGCTGTACCGTGGCTACCCCATCGAACAACTGGCCAACAAAGCCGACTACCTGGACACCTGCTACTTGTTGCTGAACGGCGAATTGCCTGTCGGCCAGCAAAGCAAGGACTTCCACAAGCTGGTGAACAACCACACCATGGTGAACGAGCAGATGCAGTTTTTCCTGCGCGGCTTCCGTCGTGATGCTCACCCCATGGCCGTGTTGACCGGTCTGGTGGGCGCTTTGTCGGCCTTCTACCATGACAGCACCGACATCAACAACCCAGAACACCGCCACATCGCCGCGATCCGCTTGATCGCCAAGATGCCTACGCTGGTGTCCATGGCCTACAAATATGGCGTCGGTCAGCCCTTCATGTACCCCCGCAACGACCTGTCTTACGCAGGCAACTTCCTGCGCATGATGTTTGGCACTCCTTGCGAAGAGTACAAGGTCAACCCCGTGCTCGAACGCGCCATGGACCGCATCTTCACCCTGCACGCAGACCACGAGCAAAACGCCTCGACATCGACCGTGCGCCTGTGCGGCTCGTCCGGCACCAATCCGTTTGCAGCCATTGCAGCGGGCGTAGCCTGCCTGTGGGGCCCAGCACACGGCGGCGCCAACGAGGCTTGCCTGAACATGCTGGAAGACATCCAGAAAATGGGCGGCGTCTCCAAGGTCGGTGAATTCATGAACCAGGTGAAAGACAAGAACTCCGGCGTCAAGCTGATGGGCTTCGGTCACCGCGTGTATAAAAACTACGACCCCCGCGCCAAGTTGATGCAAGAAACTTGCGACGAAGTGCTGAAAGAACTGGGCCTGGAAAACGACCCCCTGTTCAAGTTGGCCAAAGAGTTGGAAAAAATCGCTCTGGAAGACGAATACTTCGTCAGCCGCAAGCTCTACCCCAACGTGGACTTCTACTCCGGCATCGTGCAACGCGCCATCGGCATTCCAGTGAACCTGTTCACCGGCATCTTCGCCCTGGCCCGCACCGTCGGCTGGATCGCGCAACTGAACGAAATGATCAGCGACCCCGAGTACAAAATCGGCCGCCCACGTCAGTTGTTCACCGGCTCACCACGCCGCGACGTGCAGCGTTGATCGGTTTTTAACCGAAGCCCAAAGCCCGCCTTGTGCGGGCTTTTTTTATGATCACTGCGCTCACATGGAACGCGCTAGGTTGGCGGATTTAGCCCCCGGCACGGTGCCATTGACCCGCTGTCGGGACTGAAGCCACCGACCTACAAATCACCACAACTTGAGGGGACGGGTCCGGGGCCTGACTGGCCGATTTGCTGGCGCGAAGCGACTGATGAGGCCTGCCAGACCCCGGATTCGGCCACTCAAGTCCACGCAAGGGTGACACTTCATCTGTCCGTTTCCACAAACCATGGCTCAGCATCAGCCAACGCGACAAAGAAGTCATGCGAACCGCATAAAATGGCAGGCTGCACAGCAAGGAAGCTCCATGGCACGCACGCTCTACGACAAGATCTGGGACGAACACGTCGTCCACACCGAAGAAGACGGCACCTCCGTCCTCTACATTGACCGTCATTTGGTACACGAAGTCACCAGCCCGCAAGCCTTCGAAGGCATTCGCCAAGCGGGCCGCAAAGTCTGGCGCGTCAGCTCCATCGTGGCCACCGCCGACCACAACACCCCCACCACCGGTTGGGAGATGGGCTACGACGGCATCACAGACCCCATCAGCAAAGAACAAATCACCACGCTCGACGCGAACATGAAGGAATACGGCTCGGCAGCCTTTTTCCCCTTCCTGTCCAAGCGCCAGGGCATCGTGCACGTCATCGGCCCGGAAAACGGTGCCACCCTGCCCGGCATGACCGTGGTCTGCGGTGACTCGCACACCTCCACCCACGGTGCATTTGGTGCACTGGCCCACGGCATCGGCACCTCTGAGGTCGAGCACGTCATGGCCACCCAGACCCTGCTGGCCAAAAAAGCCAAGAACATGCTCATCAAGGTCGAGGGCACATTGGCCAAAGGCGTGACCGGCAAAGACATTGTGTTGGCCATCATCGGCAAGATCGGTACCGCAGGCGGCACCGGCTACACCATCGAATTCGCAGGCTCGGCCATCCGCAGCTTGAGCATGGAAGGCCGCATGACGGTCTGCAACATGGCCATCGAAGGCGGCGCACGCGCTGGTTTGGTGGCGGTGGACGACAAGACCATCGAGTACGTCAAAGGCCGTTTGCTCTCACCAGGCACCGATCCGAAAACGGGCCAGTTCGTCGGTGGTGCGGAGTGGGACCAGGCAGTGACTTATTGGAAAAGCTTGCAATCCGACGCTGGTGCGCACTTTGACGCCGTGGTGGAGCTGGACGCCAGCGCCATCGTGCCGCAAGTGACTTGGGGCACCTCGCCCGAGATGGTGCTGGGCATCGACGGCCACACGCCTGACCCGGACAAAGAAAAAGACGATGTCAAGCGCGACGCCATCGAGCGGGCACTGACCTACATGGGCCTGCAGCCCGGTAAGGCGCTGTCCGACATCACCATCGACAAAGTCTTCATCGGCTCTTGTACCAACAGCCGCATCGAAGACATGCGCGAGGCCGCTGCCGTGGTCAAAAAGCTCGGCCAAAAGGTCGCCAAAAACGTCAAACTGGCCATGGTGGTGCCTGGCTCTGGCTTGGTCAAAGTACAAGCCGAGCAAGAAGGCTTGCATGAAATCTTCAAGGCCGCAGGCTTTGAGTGGCGTGAGCCCGGCTGCTCGATGTGCTTGGCCATGAACGCCGACCGCCTGGAGGCAGGCGAGCGCTGCGCCTCTACCAGCAACCGAAACTTCGAAGGCCGTCAAGGCGCTGGGGGTCGCACCCACTTGGTGAGCCCCGCAATGGCTGCTGCTGCGGCTATCCACGGCCACTTTGTCGACATTCGTAAATTCGCCTGAACCCAAGGAGCCTGGTCATGAAAACCCTGATCCGCCTGATCCTGATCGCCTCTGTGCTGAGTCTGGCCGCGTGCAACACCATGCGCGGCATCGGACAAGATATTGAAAAACTGGGCTCCACCATTGAAGGCGCTGCCAAGAAATAAAGCCATGCAAAAATTCACTCTCCTCAAAGGCCTGGTGGCCCCGATGGACCGCGCCAACGTGGACACCGACGCCATCATTCCCAAGCAATTCCTGAAGTCGATCCGCAAAACCGGCTTTGGCCCTAACCTGTTCGACGAATGGCGCTATCTGGACGTGGGCTACCCCGGCCAGGACCCGGCCAGCCGAAAGCCCAACCCAGACTTCGTGCTGAACCAACCGCGCTACCAAGGTGCCAGCGTTTTGTTGGCCCGCAAAAACTTTGGCTGCGGCTCCTCGCGCGAGCATGCGCCCTGGGCCATTGACCAATACGGTTTTCGCGCCGTGATCGCACCCAGCTTTGCCGACATCTTCTTCAACAACTGCTTCAAAAACGGCCTGCTCCCCATCGTGCTGCCCGAAGCCGTCGTGGCCCAGTTGTTCGACGAAATCGCCGCCTTCCCGGGCTACCAACTCACGGTGGACCTGGAGCGCCAGGTGATCGTCAAGCCCCAAGGCGAAGAAATCCCGTTCGAAGTGCAGGCCTTCCGCAAGTACTGCCTGCTCAACGGCCTGGACGACATTGGCCTGACCCTGCGCCATGCCGACAAGATCAAGGCCTTTGAAGCCGAACGCTTGGCCACCAAGCCGTGGCTGGCGCACACCGCTGTCAACGCATAAAAGTACCCTGGAATACCCATGAAAATCGCAGTCCTCCCCGGTGATGGCATCGGCACCGAAATCGTCGCCGAAGCCGTCAAAGTCCTGAATGTGCTCGACCTGAAGTTCGAGATGGAAACCGCCTTGGTCGGTGGTGCCGCTTACGACGCCTATGGCCACCCCCTGCCCGAAGCCACGCTCAAGCTGGCCATGGACAGTGATGCCGTGCTGTTTGGCGCGGTGGGCGACTGGAAATACGACAAGCTCGACCGGCCTCTGCGCCCCGAGCAAGCCATTTTGGGCTTGCGCAAAAACATGGGCCTGTTTGCCAACTTCCGCCCCGCCATTTGCTACGAGCAATTGGTCGGCGCATCGAGCCTCAAGCCCGAGCTGATTTCGGGTCTGGACATCCTGATCATCCGCGAGCTCACGGGTGACATTTATTTCGGCCAGCCACGCGGTCGCCGCATCGCCACCGACGGCCACTTCCCCGGTGCCGAAGAAGCGTTTGACACCATGCGCTATTCCAAGCCAGAGATCGAGCGCATCGCGCATGTGGCCTTCCAGGCAGCCCGCAAGCGCAAAGCCGCTGGATTTGAGGGCCGGGTGACCAGCGTCGACAAAGCCAACGTGCTGGAAACCTTCCAGTTCTGGAAAGACGTGGTCAGCGAAGTCGGCAAAGAGTACCCCGACATTGCACTCGATCACATGTACGTGGACAACGCCGCCATGCAGCTGGTCAAGGAGCCTAAGCGCTTTGACGTGGTCGTCACCGGCAATATGTTTGGCGACATCCTGTCGGACGAAGCGTCCATGCTGACGGGCTCGATCGGCATGCTGCCCTCGGCCAGCCTGAACACCCAAAACCAAGGCCTGTACGAGCCCAGCCACGGCAGCGCCCCCGACATCGCCGGCAAAGGCATCGCCAACCCACTGGCCACCATTTTGAGTGCGGCCATGATGCTGCGCTTCAGCCTGAACCAAGGTGCAGCGGCCGAACGCATCGAAGCCGCTGTGCAAAAAGTGCTGGCCCAAGGCCTGCGCACCGGCGACATTTACAGCGCTGGCACCACCAAAGTCAGCACCCGTGAAATGGGTGATGCGGTGGTCAAGGCTCTGGGCTGATTGCCCCCATGGATGCTGCCAGTGCAACTGTCAGGAATGACTCAGGCAGCATCCATTACAATTTCGGCCATGTTCCACGCCCGCTTGTTCTCCCTGAACTTCGCTTCTGCCTCTACGGCAGTCGTCGGCGCGCGTGCAACTTCCACAAAAACCACGACCATTAAGGGCTGATCCGGCCTGGTTCGTCGTGCGCCCCCCCGGCCAGACGAGCCGGGCAAACAGTCTGGTCAAACACTGTTTTAAAAACTGAAAGGGCGTTGAAATGAGCAAGTTAGTAGGTTTGGTTGGCTGGCGTGGCATGGTCGGCTCGGTTCTGATGGACCGCATGATTCAGGAAAAAGACTTTGACCTGATCGAGCCCTTGTTCTTCTCCACATCGAACGCGGGCGGCAAAGCCCCCTCGATGGCCAAGAACGAAACCACGCTGCAAGACGCCTTCAACATCGAGCAGCTCAAGCGCTGCGACATCATCATCACCGCCCAAGGTGGCGACTACACCTCAGAAGTCTTCCCCAAGCTGCGCGCTGCCGGTTGGAACGGCCACTGGATCGATGCCGCATCGACCCTGCGCATGGAAAAAGACGCGGTCATCATCTTGGACCCGGTCAACATGCCCGTGATCAAGAACGCCTTGGCCCACGGTGGCAACAACTGGGTGGGTGGCAACTGCACGGTGTCGTGCATGCTGATGGGCGTGGGCGCTTTGTACAAAGCCGGTTTGGTGGAGTGGATGAGCACCCAGACTTACCAAGCCGCATCCGGCGGCGGTGCACAACACATGCGCGAGCTGCTGACCCAATACGGCACCCTGAACGCCGAAGTCAAAGCCCTGCTGGACGACCCCAAGAGCGCGATTCTGGAAATCGACCGCATGGTGGTGGCCAAGCAACGTGCGCTGACCGCCACTGAAACCGCCAACTTTGGCGTGCCACTGGGCGGCTCGTTGATCCCCTGGATCGACAAGGACCTGGGCAACGGCATGTCCAAAGAAGAGTGGAAAGGCATGGCCGAAACCAACAAGATTTTGGGGCTAGGCGAAGGCTTCAACTCTGCCGCCATTCCCGTCGACGGCTTCTGCGTGCGTGTGGGTGCCATGCGCTGCCACAGCCAAGCGCTGACCTTCAAACTGAAAAAAGACGTGCCCGTGGCCGACATCGAAGCCATGATCGCCGCCGACAACGAGTGGGTCAAACTGGTGCCCAACACCCGCGAAGCCACGGTGAAAGACCTGACCCCCGTGGCCGTGACCGGCACCATGACCATCCCAGTGGGCCGCGTGCGCAAACTGGCCATGGGCCCTGAATATGTGGGCGCGTTCACCATCGGTGACCAACTGCTGTGGGGCGCGGCAGAGCCGCTGCGCCGCATGTTGCGCATCTTGTTGGACGCGTGATGGTCTTGCGTCCAACGGCACCCTAAACATGCTGCGCACAAGCTGCTACCCCCACACGGCCCATCACCCTGCCAGGTCTTGGGCCGTGGCGTCGGTGCTGGCCTGCGCCAGCTTGTTGGCCAATGCGGTGACTCTGGGCCCGCTTTCGGTGGAGTCAGGTTTGGGCCAGCCACTTCGGGCCGCCATTGAAATCACGCAATACAAAGTAGAAGACCTTCGCAAACTCAAGATCCAGCTGGCTGAATTCGCCAGTTTTGAGCAAGCGGGCATGGCGTTCAACCCCGCCTTGAACGGCTTGCAAGCGCGTCTTGAGTTTCGGGGCGATGGCAAGCCCTACATCGCCTTGGCCGGGCAAATACCTGTGACCGACCACTTCGTGGATGTCATCGTGGAAGCGCAATGGCCTTCAGGCCGCTTGGCCATGAACTACACGCTGCTGGTCTCGCCTGTTGGTGCACTGAAAAACTCCGCTGAAAAACCCAAGGGCGATGCCACAGTCATCGCTCCAGTGGTTTCGCCCCAGGCTTTGGTCCCCCTTGCAGCGCCTGTGATGCCGAGCGCAGTCCGCGGCGCTGAAGACGCCATCACGGTGCGTGCTGGCGACACTGCCTCCAGGCTGGTTTTGCAAAAAATGCCTGCGGGTGTGTCACTCGACCAAATGCTGCTGGCCATGGTGCGCGCCAACCCTGAGGCGTTCATTGAAGGCAATGTGAACCTGTTGCGCGAAGGCGTTCAGGTTCTTCTGCCCAACGCGCAAGAAGCGGCGCAGATTTCTGCCGAAGAAGCACGGCAAACGGTCATCGCGCAAACCGTGGACTTTGTGGCTTATGCCCGCCGCCTGGCGCAATCCACGCTGAAAGCCACAGACAGCGCCAACCGTGAAATGACCGGCAAAATCGCCCCCGAATTACCCACGCCGGCACCGGCCGAGCCCGCGCAAGACAAATTGACCCTGAGCAAACGGGAAGTCACCACCGACAGCGACGAAGCCCGTCTGGCGGTTGAGCGTGAAATACAGGACAAAACCGAGCAACTGGCCGCACTGAAAAAGAACCTGGAAACATTGAAGTCTCTGTCGGCAAGCCCGGATACCGAAAAAACAAACCCTGACGAGCCATCGGCCTTGAAACCCAAGCTGCCCACGGCAGCCGCACAAGCGGCACCCCGCTCCTTGCTGGAGCAGGTCAGCCACAACCCGTCCACCTGGGCGTGGGTGGTGGGTCTTTTGGCGGCCATGGTGGGTTCGGTGTGGCTTGTCAGGCGCAACAGGGAATCGAATGTCGATTTGTTTGGCAGCAAGGGCACGCCCGAAAAAGCACCGGCATCGACCCCCACGCCACCCCTCTTCAGCTCGGGCTTGCCGCCTCAGTTTGCCAATCTGGACTTGAATCTGACACCCTCGCCTGAAGCCAAAGAAGCCCCAAAAGTGTTCACACCATCGGGTTCCAAAACGTGAGACTCGCGCTTGGTGTCTGCTATTCAGGCACAGCCTACCAAGGCTGGCAAAGCCAAAGCTCGGGCTTGACCATCCAGGACAAGCTCGAAAAAGCCCTGGCGCAATTTTGCGATGTTGCCCGCGTCAGCACCTTGTGCGCAGGCCGCACCGATGCGGGCGTGCACGGCCTGATGCAGGTGGTGCACTTTGACACCCCGCTGGAGCGCGATGCGTCCTCTTGGGTGCGCGGCACCAACCGGTATTTGCCCTCCGACATCGCCGTGCAATGGGCCCAAGTGGTGCCCGAGAGCTTTCACTGCCGCGCCAGTGCCACTGGCCGCCGTTACGTCTACATCCTGCTGGATTCAGCGGTGCGCCCCAGTCTGGAGACCGGCCGCGTCGGCTGGATTTATCGCCCACTGAGCGAAGATGCCATGCGCCAAGCCAGCTTGCATTTATTGGGTGAACACGACTTTTCTTCTTTCAGGGCCAGCAGTTGCCAGGCCCTGTCACCGGTCAAGACGCTGCGGCACATCCAGATTTCGAAGCGCGGTGCTTATTGGCGCTTTGAGTTTGAAGGCAACGCTTTTTTGCACCACATGATCCGCAACATCATGGGCTGCCTGGTCAGCATTGGCCAAGGCAACCAGTCGCCAGACTGGATGCGCGAGGTGTTGCTGGCCAAAAGCCGCGATGCCGCAGCCCCCACGTTTTCGCCCGATGGCCTCTACTTTGCCGGGCCGATCTACAGCCCGGAATGGGGCTTGCCCGACACCACCCCCGCTTTTGATTGGTTGCCATGACCCAGCCGAACAAGCCGCAAGCCGTCTCACCTCAGCAACGCACCCGCATCAAGATGTGCGGCTTCACCCGCGAAGCCGATGTGCTGGCGGCCTGTGCCTCTGGGGCAGACGCCATTGGCTTTGTGTTGTACCCGCCCAGCCCGCGCAACGTGAGCATCGAGCGCGCAGCCGAACTCGCCCGCTTGCTGCCGGCCTTTGCAACGCCCGTCTTGCTGTTCGTCAACGACACGGCCGAGCGCATCAAGACCGCTTGTGCGGCAGTGCCAGGCGCTTTGCTGCAGTTTCACGGCGACGAAACGCCCGAATTTTGCGAAGCCATGAGCCAACTCACCGGCCGCCCGCACCTGAAGGCGGCCCGAATCCCCCTGTCGGAAGCGGCCCACTTCGACTTGCTAGAATTTGCCCTCATTCACCCAAAAGCCCAAGCCCTCTTGCTCGACGCCCATGTCGACGGATACGGCGGGGGCGGAAAAACATTCAATTGGTCACTGCTGCCACCAAACGTCAATGCTCACCTCGTTTTGTCTGGTGGACTCACACCTGCAAACGTGGCCGATGGCATTCGGGCGCTGCGCTCGCACGGCCTGTCTCTGGCCGTTGACGTGAGCTCAGGCATCGAAGCAGGCAAAGGCCTGAAAGATGCCGAAAAAATCCAGCAATTTGTGGCGGCTGTCCGTGCCGCTGATGCTGACCTCCTTTGAAATTTTTCCGGCTTCAACCCCGGCACCATCTGCCATGTACGACTACCAACAACCCGATGCCAAGGGCCATTTCGGCATTTATGGCGGCAGCTTCGTCAGCGAAACCCTGACGCACGCCATCAACGAACTCAAAGCGGCCTACGCCAAGTACCAGCACGACCCCGAATTCATCGCCGAATTCAAGTCCGAACTGGCCCACTTTGTGGGCCGCCCCTCACCCGTCTACCACGCGGCGCGCATGAGCCGTGAAATGGGCGGTGCACAAATCTTCTTGAAGCGCGAAGACCTCAACCACACCGGTGCCCACAAGATCAACAACACCATTGGCCAGGCCATGCTGGCCAAGCGCATGGGCAAGCCGCGTGTGATCGCCGAGACGGGTGCTGGCCAGCACGGCGTGGCCACCGCCACCATCTGTGCCCGCTACGGGCTGGAGTGCGTGGTGTACATGGGGGCTGAAGACGTCAAACGTCAAAGCCCCAACGTGTACCGCATGAAACTGCTGGGCGCGACCGTGGTGCCAGTTGAGTCGGGCAGCAAAACCCTCAAAGACGCCCTGAACGAAGCCATGCGCGACTGGGTGGCCAACGTGGACAACACCTTCTACATCATCGGCACCGTGGCGGGCCCACACCCCTACCCGATGATGGTGCGCGACTTCCAGAGCGTGATCGGCGAAGAGTGCCTGACGCAAATGCCCGAGATGTTCAAGAGCTTGAAAATGGCCGAACAGCAGCCTGATGCGGTCATCGCTTGCGTGGGTGGTGGCAGCAACGCGATGGGCATCTTCTACCCCTACATTTCGCACGAAAAAACCCGTCTGATCGGCGTGGAAGCGGCGGGCGAAGGCATGGACACGAACAAGCACTCTGCCTCACTGCAACTGGGCACACCCGGCGTGCTGCACGGCAACCGCACTTATATTTTGCAAGACGAGAATGGCCAGATCACAGAAACGCACAGCGTGAGCGCCGGTCTGGACTACCCAGGCGTTGGCCCCGAGCATGCTTTCCTCAAGGACATTGGCCGCGCCGAGTACGTGGGCATCACCGACAAGGAAGCACTGGAAGCGTTTCACTACCTGTGCCGAACCGAAGGCATCATCCCCGCCCTGGAGTCGAGCCACGCCGTGGCCTATGCCATGAAGCTGGCCAAAACCATGCGCCCGGACCAATCGATTCTGGTGAACCTGTCTGGCCGTGGCGATAAGGACATCGGCACGGTGGCCGATCTGTCGAATGCCGACTTTTACTGCCGCCCCAGCTGCCAAGGCCAGTCGGTCAAAGGCGCTGAGCAGCCCGTGAACTTCGTCAAATAACCCTCTAGGCGCGAGCCCATGCTCGCGAAGGATTCGCCCCCAGCGTTCACGCGCAGGGGCGGTCCCCAACAAAAATCCAAGGTCACCCATGAGCCGCATTGACGCCACCCTCTCCGCCCTGAAAGCCCAGGGACGTAAAGCCCTGATCCCGTATGTCACGGCAGGCTTTCCCCAAGCCACAACCACCGTGCCCTTGATGCACGCCATGGCCCAAGCCGGGGCCGATGTCATTGAGCTGGGTGTGCCGTTTTCTGACCCTTCAGCCGACGGCCCGGTGATCCAAAAAGCCGGCGACAAAGCGCTGGCCTTGGGCATTGGCACCCTGCAGGTGCTGGCCATGGTTCGCGAGTTTCGACAGACCAACAACACAACTCCCGTGGTGTTGATGGGTTACGCCAACCCGGTAGAGCGTTATGACCAGAAACACGGCACAGACAGCTTCATCCGCGATGCCTCGGCTGCAGGTGTGGACGGCGTGTTGATCGTCGACTACCCACCCGAAGAATGCGTGGAATTTGCCGCCAAACTGCGCGCCCACAGCATGGATCTGATCTTTTTGCTGGCCCCCACCAGCACCGAAGAACGCATGCAGCAAGTGGCTCAAGTGGCCAGCGGCTACGTGTATTACGTGTCGCTCAAAGGCGTCACGGGCTCGGGCACGTTGGACACCGATGCGGTCGAGGCCATGCTGCCGCGCATTCGCCAGCATGTGCACATTCCCGTGGGCGTGGGCTTTGGCATCCGTGATGCGGCCACCGCCAAAGCCATTGGCAAAGTCGCCGATGCGGTGGTGATCGGCTCACGCCTGATCCAGCTGATCGACGCCGCACCGGCAGGAAGCATCAACGCCGTGGCGGGTGAATTTCTCTCGGGCATCCGCCAGGCGCTAGACCAATGACCCTGCGGCCTTGCAACAGGCTGCCACGGCGACTGAACGTGCTCCGCTGACACGTCGGTCAGCACTACGGCCTTCCTCGGAAGGCTTCAACGATAATCCCCCCAACAGGAGAATCAAATGAGTTGGCTTGAAAAACTGCTCCCCCCCAAGATCCAGCACACCGACCCGGCCGATCGCCGGTCTGTGCCTGAAGGCTTGTGGATCAAATGCCCCAGCTGCGAGACCGTGCTTTACAAGACCGCGCTCGAAGAAAACCAAAACGTTTGCCCAGGTTGCTCGCACCACATGCGCATTGGTGCGCGCGCACGCCTGAACGGTTTTCTGGACGGTGAAGGCCGCTACGAAATCGGCCAAGAAGTGTTGCCGGTCGATGCCCTGAAGTTCAAGGACAGCCGCAAATACCCCGAACGCCTCAAAGAAGCCATGAACAACACGGGCGAAACAGACGCCTTGGTCGTCATGGGTGGGGCGGTGCACAGCATTCCCCTGGTGGTGGCCTGCTTCGAATTCGATTTCATGGGCGGCTCCATGGGCTCCGTGGTGGGTGAGCGTTTTGTGCGCGGTGTCGAAACCGCCATCGAACAAAAAGTGCCCTTCGTTTGCTTCACCGCCACAGGCGGTGCCCGCATGCAAGAAGGTCTGCTGTCGCTCATGCAAATGGCCAAAACCAATGCGGCCCTGACCCGACTGGCCAAAAAAGGCCTGCCCTACATCAGCGTGCTGACCGACCCGACCATGGGTGGCGTATCGGCCGGTTTTGCCTTTTTGGGCGATGTGGTGATTGCCGAGCCCAAAGCCCTGATCGGTTTTGCAGGCCCCCGCGTGATCGAGAGCACCGTGCGCGTGACCCTGCCCGAAGGCTTCCAGCGCGCCGAGTTCCTGCAAACCAAGGGCGCGGTGGACTTCATTTGTGACCGCCGCGAACTGCGCAAAACCATCGCCAGCACACTGGCCATGCTGCAACGCCAGAGTGCCGATGCGGTGAGCTGACCGGCTCTGCCCCTCAAAAACAAAGGCCCTCTTCGGAGGGCCTTTCGTTTTGGGCGCGTATTAGGCGCGTGTTCGGCGGCTCAGTACATCCAGCTCATCTGCAACCGCGCGAACACCATGCCCAATAGCTGCAGCACCAGCAACAGGGCTATGGGCGACAAATCCACCCCGCCAATCAGAGGCACCAGCCGCTGAAAAGGCCGCAAGAATGGCTGACCCAAGCGTGCCACCAAGCTGTACATGGGCGAGCCGGGGTTGATCCACGACAACACCGCCAGCACCAGCACCAACGCGCTCAGAGCAGACACCACCAACTGGGCCAAACCGACCAGGCTCACCAAAGGCAACAAGCCCAAGGCCCCTTGGCCTCCGGCGACCAACCACAACAAGGTGTATTGCACCAATTTGATGAGAAACGCCCCCACCAGGCTCGACAAATCCCAGGCCGACCATGCCGGAATCACCCGGCGCAGCGGCAACAGCAGCCAGTCGGTCACCGCAAACACAAACTGGCCCAAGGGCTGATGAAAGGAAATGCGCTGCCACTGCATCAAAAACCGCAGCAAACATGTGCCTGCGATCAAGCCCGCAACCATGTCCAACACCATACTGACCATCTGAAACAACATTGAATTTCTCCTGCTCGTGCGATGATACCCAGATGCCTGACAACGACGCCCCATCTCCCGCCACCTTGACGGAATTGCCCTTGTTTCCGCTGGGCACCGTGCTGTTTCCTGGCGCCTTGTTGCCTTTGCAATTGTTTGAACTGCGTTACCTGCAAATGATTGGCGAATGCGAGCGCCTGGGCACCGGTTTTGGAGTGGTCACGTTGACACAAGGCCGTGAAGTGCACCGCCCAGGCGCTGTGGCAGAGCAGTTCGAACCCATCGGCACGCGGGTCCAGATCGAGCGCATCGAACGCCCACAAGCAGGCGTGGTGCTGGTGTGGTGCCGGGGTGTAGAACGGTTTGAGATTCACAGCACCCAACAGCGCAGCGACGGTCTGTGGCGCGGCCAAGTGCAAGACTTGCCAACCGAGCCCCACATGCCCGTGCCGGATCACCTTCAATATCTGATCCCGCAAATCCAGGCAGCGCTGGCAACATTGAGCGCGCAGGACAGCGTCCTGCCCCACTGGCCACAGCCTTGGGCGCTGGACGATTGCGCATGGCTGTCTCACCGCTGGTGCGAGTTGCTGCCCCTGCCTCTGGCCATGAAATACCGCCTGTTCACGCTGCGAGAACCCTTGATGCGCCTGGAATTGGTGGGCGACATGGTGGAATCAACCCCTTCTGGCGGCAGCGCCGACCAGAAACCGCCCGCAAACTCTTAAAATAGAAGGCTTTGCGCATTCGCGCACCTTTACAACCCCGGATCGGGCGGCCAGCCGCACCCGAGCCCAACCGCACCTCGCCATGTCTGACACGACTGCCAACGCCGCTGCCGCGCAAGTCCACGCGCCCCAGGATGAAAACCAACTGATCGCAGAGCGCCGCGAAAAACTCAAGGCCATGCGCCAAGCGCAGGCCGATGGCAAGGGCGTGGCCTTTCCCAACGATTTCAAGCCCGAGCACCACGCCGCCAACCTGCACCAAGCCCATGGCGAAAAAGCCGCCGAAGCGCTGAACGGTGAAGGCGTGGCCAAAACCACGGCCAAAGTGGCTGGCCGCATGATGCTCAAGCGCGTGATGGGCAAGGCCAGCTTTGCCACATTGCAAGACGCCACTGGCCGCATCCAGGTCTATGTCACCCGCGACGACGTGGGCGAAGATCTGTACGCTCTGTTCAAGCACTGGGATCTGGGCGACATCGTGGGCGTGGAAGGCCACCTGTTCAAAACCCGCACGGGCGAGTTGTCGATCCATGCCACCTCGATCCGCATGCTCACCAAGAGCTTGCGCCCCATGCCCGACAAGTTCCATGGCGTGGCCGACCAAGAGGTCAAATACCGCCAACGCTACGTGGACTTGATGACCGACGAAGCCGCTCGCAAGCGCTTCATGGCCCGCAGCAAGGCCGTCAGTGGCATCCGCGAATTCATGGTCAAGCACGGCTTCCTCGAAGTTGAAACGCCCATGCTGCACCCCATTCCCGGTGGTGCCAACGCCAAACCCTTTGTCACGCACCACAACGCGCTCGAACAAGAGATGTTCTTGCGCATTGCACCCGAGCTGTACCTCAAGCGCTTGCTGGTCGGTGGCTTTGAGCGCGTGTTCGAGATCAACCGCAACTTCCGCAACGAAGGCATTTCGGTGCGCCACAACCCCGAATTCACCATGATGGAGTTCTACGCGGCGTATTGGAACTACCAGGACCTGATGGGTTTCACTGAAGAGCTGATTCGCGACGCCGCCATGATCGCGGCGGGCACGTTGGACTTGAGCTACAACGGCAAGCCGGTTGACCTGAACAAGCCTTTTGCCCGCATGACCATCCGCGAAGCGATCGTCAAGCACACCGAAGCGGGTGACAACGTGGACAACGCCGAGTGGCTGATCAACGCCCTGAAAAAGCTGGGCATGAACGAAGAAAAGAACAAGCTGTCTACCCGCACCCTGGCCAGCCTGCAGGTGTTCTATTTCGAGGAAACCGTGGAAGACAAGCTCTGGGAGCCGACCTTCATCATGGAACACCCGACCGAGATCAGCCCGCTGGCCCGCGCCAACGACAGCCGCCCCGAAGTGACTGAGCGCTTTGAGCTCTACATCACAGGCCGCGAATTTGGCAATGGCTTCAGTGAGTTGAACGACGCCGAAGACCAAGCTGCAC
>JAGNWH010000013.1:0-3847 GCA_017986055.1 Limnohabitans sp.
TTGCTGCATGGCGCTCACATGCGCTTCGATGCGGGCACGCGCCCGTTCGTCGATCACCGGCCCCATGTCCACGGCCAGGTGCGCGGGGGCACCCATTTGGATCTGGCCCATCGCACCTCGGAGCATCTCGATCAGGCGGTCTGCCACATCGTCTTGCACGCACAGCACGCGCAAGGCCGAGCAGCGCTGGCCAGCGGCCTCAAAAGCCGAGGCCACGGCGTCGGTGACGACCTGTTCGAGCAAGGCCGACGAGTCCACCACCATGCAGTTTTGCCCGCCTGTTTCGGCGATCAGGGGCACGGGTTGGCCTTGTGCGTTCAGGCGTTCGGCCAGCGCGGTTTGCAGCACGCGCGCGGTCTCGGTGGAGCCGGTGAACATCACGCCTTGCACACGGGCATCGCGCACCAGTTGCATGCCCACCTCAGCGCCATGACCTGGCAGCAATTGCACAACCGCTTGGGGCACGCCTGCTTGCCACAGGGTTTGCACCGCCAAGGCCGCAATGGCGGGCGTGGATTCGGCGGGCTTGGCCAGGACTGGATTGCCAGCGGCCAGCGCGGCAGCCACCTGGCCCACAAAAATCGCCAGCGGAAAGTTCCAAGGGCTGATGCACACCACTGGCCCCAGCGGCGTGTGGGTGCGGAGGTCAAAATCGCGGCGCACTTGCGCGGCGTAGTAGCGCAAAAAGTCCACCGTTTCGCGCAGCTCGGCCACGGCGTGGCCCCAGGTTTTGCCTGCTTCGCGCACCAGCAGCGCCATCACGCGCGGTGCGTCGGCTTGCAGCAAGTTGGCGGTGCGTTCAAGCAGTGCGGCACGCAGTGCAGGTGGCGTGGCCGCCCATGCGGCGGCGGCCTGTGAGGCCGATTGCAGCGCGGCTTCAGCATCGGCTGGGTGGGTGAACTGCACGGTGCCCAGCACGTCGCTGTGGTCGGCGGGGTTGCGCAGGGTGTGGGTTTGTTCGCCCGTGCCCGTGGCCAACAATGCGTGTGCGGTCAGGGGCTTCACATCCAAGGCCAGCATGTGGGCCTGCATGTCCAAAGCCAGTTGGCGCAGCGTGGGTTCGTGGGCCAAATCGGGGCCGCTCGAGTTGAGACGGTCTGTGCCATACAGTCGCGCGGGCAGCGGGATTTGAAGGTGTGGCTGGCCGGGGCGGGTGCCTTCACGCGCGGCGTCTTGGTCAACGCGTGCCACCGGGTCTTGCACCAAATCGTCGATGGTCACACTGGCGTCGGCCATGCGGTTGACAAATGAGCTGTTGGCCCCGTTTTCGAGCAGGCGGCGCACCAGATAAGCCAGCAAGGTTTCATGGGTGCCCACCGGGGCATAGATGCGGCAAGGCCGTTGCAGAGGGCCCACCACCTGTCGGTACAGCGGCTCACCCATGCCGTGCAGGCACTGGAATTCGTATTGACCTGGCGCATATTCGCCGCCAATGTCTTGCGCCATGTGCACGATGGCGGCCACGGTGTGTGCGTTGTGCGTGGCAAATTGGGGGTACACCGCATGGGGCGCGGCCAGCAGCTTTTGGGCGCAGGCCAGGTAAGACACATCGGTGTGGTGTTTGCGCGTGTAGACCGGGTAGTCGCTTTGGCCGTCCAGCTGGGCGCGTTTGATCTCGCTGTCCCAATAAGCGCCCTTGACCAAACGCACCATCAAGCGGTGCCCTGTGCGGCGTGCCAGATCGATGACAAAGTCGATCACATAGGGGCAACGCTTTTGGTAGGCCTGGATCACAAAGCCGATGCCGTTCCAGCCCTGCAAGCTGGGCGCGTGGCACAGCGCTTCGAGCAGGTCGAGCGACAAGTCGAGCCGGTCCACCTCTTCGGCATCGATGTTCAAACCGATGTCGTAGTGACGGGCCAGTTTGGTCAGTTGCAGCACACGCGGCAGCAGTTCATCCATCACGCGTTGGTGCTGGGCGCGGCAGTAGCGTGGGTGCAGGGCCGACAGCTTGATCGAGATGCCAGGGCCGTTCACAAGGCCTTGCCCGTTCGCTGCTTTGCCGATGGCGTGGATGGCGTTTTCATACGCGCTCAAATAGCGCTGCGCGTCTGCTTCGGTCAGGGCGGCTTCGCCCAACATGTCGTACGAATAGCGAAAGCCTTGCGCTTGCATGTCGTGGGCACGGTGCAGGGCTTGCTCAATCGTCTCGCCCGTCACAAACTGCTCGCCCAGCATTTGCATGGCCAGCTGCACGCCTTGGCGGATCAGCGGCTCGCCGCTTTTGCCCACCAGCCGCGTGAGCGAGGCCAGCATCGCCCCCTCGCTGTGCGTGGCCACCAGTTTGCCGGTGAGCAGCAGGCCCCACGAAGCGGCGTTGACAAACAGCGAAGGGCTGCGGCCCACATGCTGGTGCCAGTCGCCTCGGCCAATCTTGTCGCGGATCAGTGCGTTGCGCGTGGCCGCGTCGGGGATGCGCAGCAGCGCTTCGGCCAGGCACATCAGGGCCACGCCTTCTTCACACGACAGGGCGTATTCCTGCATCAGGCTTTGCACGCGGCCGGCACGGCCGCTCAATGTATTGCCGGCACGGCCACCCTGCTGGGGGCCTTGGCGCAGCCCTTGCACCAGCTGACGGGCCAGCGCGTCGGTGCGTTGGGCTTGGACGGCGGGCATGCGGGCCGCTGCCAGCAGCGGGGCCAGGGCCTGTGCTTCGGGCAGGCGCGTGGCGTGGGCAATGGCTTGGCGCAATGCGCTGCGCTCGAACGGCGGGCCACCGGCACTGAAGTGGGCGCCTGTGGGCAAAGCGGGGGCGGTGATGGCGGTGTTCATGTGGCGTCCTTGACTGACATGAATCGCCATCATCCGGATTAAAGACCAAATATTTCACTGAAATTATTTGATTTAAATGAATAATGTGAAGCATGAGCACCGAAACCCCGGACATCGACCGCATCGACCGCCGCATCCTTGACTTGTTGCAGCGCGATGGCCGCATCAGCAACTTGAAACTGGCCGAAGGCGTGGCCTTGTCGCCCACAGCGGTGTTGGCGCGGGTGCAGCGGCTCACGCGCGAGGGTTTCATCCTCGGCTACGAAGCGCGTTTGAACCCGCTCAAATTGGGCGCGGGCATGATGGTGTTCGTCGAAATCCTGCTCGACCGCACCAGCCCCAATGTGTTTGAGCAGTTCAAGGCGGCGGTGCAGGTGAGGCCCGAGATCCTGGAGTGCCACATGGTGGCCGGAGGCTTTGACTATTTGCTTAAAACCCGCGCCGCCGACATGAACGCCTACCGCGAATTTGCGGGCACGGTGCTGTGGCAGCTGCCCGGCGTGCGCGAAACGCGCACCTACGCGGTCATGGAAGAAGTCAAGAACACAACGGCATTGGCGCTGTGAGCATGCCCAACACATCTCGCCCGCTGATCGTGGTGTTTGACGGGCAATGCCTGTTTTGCAACGCTTGGGTGCGATTTTTGCTGCGACACGACCGGCGCGGTGTGTTCTGTTTCGCCGCGATCCAGGGCCGCACGGGTCAAGCGCTGCTGCAACAAGCGGGCTTGCAACTGGAGGGCTTGGAGACCTTGCTGCTGGTGGATGGCCGCGAGCACTGGCAGAACACCGATGCGGTGTTGCGCATCTTGCGCCTGCTGGGCTGGCCTTGGCGAGTGGCGGGCTTGGCGCGGTGGGTGCCTGCGGCGCTGCGCGATGCGCTTTACCGTTGGCTGGCCCGCAACCGTTATCGGCTGTTCGGGCGGGCCGAACATTGCATGGTCCCGCCGCCCGAGTTGCGGGCGCGATTTTTGGATTGAGCGCTGCGGCTCAGGCCGCCAGTGCGTTCGCCAGCGCCCCACATTGCGCGGCCACGTCGGACATACCTGGCCGTTCGCTGGGCACAGGCGACAGGC
>JAGNWH010000013.1:3947-13666 GCA_017986055.1 Limnohabitans sp.
TGGCCATGTACCGGGTCGATCAAGATGTTGTGCGCATACAAATCGCCATGCATCACGCCACGCCGGTGCAAGTGCGCCACTGCATTGGCCACATCGTGCGCGATGCCCAGCGCCAGGCGGGGCGGCATGCGCAAGCCGTTGGGGTACACGTCGCGTGTGCAGCTTTGCAAACTGGGTGGCCCGGCCAGGTTGACATGGGTGGCGGGGATCAAGGGCATCAACAGGCCTGAGGCCTGCGCCGGGTGCTCGGTCAGCCGCGCCACGGGGGTGGTCAGGCTCGGGTGCTCGCCCGCTGCCAAGCAGGCGGCCAATTCGTCTTGCGGCAATCCGTCGCTGGTCACCTCGCCCTTGAACAGCTTGAGTGCCAGCGGCTGCGGCCAGCCCGAGGCCTGCACGCGGTGGATGTGGCCCGAAGCGCCCTCGCCCAACAAGGCACCCAAGCGCAATGCAGCCCACGGCACTTCGGGCAAGGCTGTTTCTTCGGGGAAATCCCAGCCCATGGCGTTGCCGGCCAAAGCCAGCCAAGACAGGCGTGGCCATTCGGTCAACCAGACAGGCACCGCGCTCAGGCGGTTGGCCGAGATGCGCAGCAGCTCCAGGCGCTGGGCGGCTTGCAGGCTCTCGGGTAAAGCCGTGAGCCGGTTGCCCGCCAGCATCAGCTTTTGCAAAGCGGGCCGCTCGCCCAGTGCGGTGGGCAAGTGGCCCAGCGCGTTGTCGGTCAGGATCAGCCAGCGCAAAGCGGGGGGCAGTGCGGCGGGGGGCAACTGAGCGATGCGGTTGGCCTTGAAGCCGACCACTTGCAGCTGAGGGCAATCGCCCAGCACTTCGGGCAGCACCTCAAAGTCATTGTCGGAGGCAAACAGCACTTGCAATTTGTGCAGGCGTGGCAGTTGGTGCGGCAAATCGCGCAGCCGATTGCCGCTCAGGTTGAGCACCTCCAGCGTGTCGGCCAGCGCCCAAATGTCGTCGGGCAACTCGGTCAGGTCACAGGCTAAGTCCAGGCGGCGCGTGCCCGCCAAAGCGCCGCTGCGCAGTTGTTCCAAGGTGTGCATGGTCAAGGGCCTGCGTTTTCGCGGCGCGTGTGGCGGCTCACTTCAGGTGGCCAGACAAAAACTGTTGCAGGCGTTCGCTGCGCGGCTGCAGCAAGATGTCTTGGGGTGCGCCTTGTTCTTCGACCCGGCCTTGGTGCAAAAACATCACCTCGCTGGAGACCTCGCGGGCAAAGCCCATTTCGTGCGTCACCACCACCATGGTTCGGCCTTCTTGGGCCAGCGCTTGCATCACGCGCAGCACCTCGCCCACCAGCTCAGGGTCGAGGGCCGAGGTGGGCTCGTCAAACAACATCACCTCGGGCTCCATGGCCAGTGCGCGTGCAATGGCCACGCGTTGCTGCATGCCGCCCGAAATGTGGGCCGGGTAGTGTTGCATGGCTTGGTGCTTTAGGCCCACTTTGTCCAGGTAGACCTCGGCCCGCTCGCGGGCCTGGGCTTTGCTCAAGCCCAGCACTTGCATGGGCGCCTCCATGACGTTTTCCAGCGCCGTCATGTGGCTCCACAAATTGAAATGCTGAAACACCATGCCCAAGCGGGTGCGCAAGCGCTCCAGTTGGCGCGGATGTGTCGCGTGCAGCAGGCCATCGGTCCCTGGGCTGAGCGACAGCGCTTCACCTGCGACGCTGATGCTGCCGCTGTTGGGGCGCTCCAGCAGGTTGATGCAGCGCAAAAACGTGCTTTTGCCCGAGCCGCTGGAGCCAATGATGCTGATGACATCCCCCGCTTTGGCCGTGAGCGAGACCCCTTTGAGCACCTCGTGGGTGCCAAAGCGTTTGTGGATGTCTTGAACTTGGAGCTTGATGCTCATGGGGTGTGTTCCGAAAAAAGGGCGAAAGGCATGTTGAGGTTCAAGGGCCCAACAAGGCCCCTGTGCGCCTGGGGCTGGTGCCCGAAATTTTGGCCAGTTCCATGCCCGTGGTGGCCCAACGTAAGTTGTGCCGGGTGTAGAGCACGCCGTCGGTGTCGCTGCAAACCAGCTGGCTTTGTGCGGTGATCGGGTTGACCACCCGAGCGATCACGTCGCCGGGCTGCACCCGGTCGCCTGGTTGGCGCTGAAAACTCACCACCCCGGCGCAGGGGGCGTGCAGGTATTGCGAGCCCGACAAAGGTGTGGGCTGGCACAGCGGCTGTGGCGCCGGGCCGTGATCGGGCCCTTCAAGCGCTTGCATGTCGGTCAAAAAAGCCAGCAAGGCCTGGCTGTCGCGCGAGGCCAGCGCGTCGCTCACATCGGCTTGGCCGCGCAACTCCACGGTGGTGCTCAGGCACGCTTGCGGCAGCGGGTGCGTGGCCACAAATTCGCTGCCATGGCTGGCCAGCAGCGATTCGCGCAGTTGCCACCAAACACCGCTGAGCGATTCATCAAAACAGTGCGCGCCCGTGCCACGCGCCAGCAGCACCGCTTGCGCCCCCAACCATGGGGCCAGGGACCTGAGGCCTGGCTCGCATTCGGGCTCCATGTACAGGTGCACAACGGCTTCAAAGTCGCAATGCAGGTCGAGCACCACATCGGCATCACACGCCAAGCCCATCAGCGTGTGGCGCAGGCTGTCCAGCTCGGTGGTGGGCGGGTGGCGCAGCAGGGCTTGGTGCATGGCTTGGCGCACGGTGCGCACATTGGCCTGCGCGTCGGGCCCCAACTGCGTGGCCACATCGTGGCCGTTTTCGCGCAGCCAATCGACCCACACCGGGTAATGGCGGTTGAAGTTTTGGCCACTGGCCATCTCAAAGCGCCCCATTTGCAATTGCAGCCAAGTCTGGTCAAGCCCGATCGGGTTGGCCATGGGCACCAGCACCACTTGGCCGCGCAATTGGCCTGCGGCCTCGGCTTGTTGCAAATGCTGGCGCAGGTGCTGGATCACCAGCATGCCCGGCAATTCGTCGGCATGCAGGCTGGCCTGAATGTAGACCTTGGGGCCAGCGCCCGGCGCACCAAAATGCCAGCTGTGCAGGCTGCGTGCAGTGCCACAAGCGGGCGAGATCAGGTGGTGTTGGCGGGTATCCACAGGGGGTGCTCAAAAAGGGGGCGTTTAAACGCTCTGGCGTGGCCGCAGATGGGCCAACCAGCGTTGTTCAGCCAGGCGAAACAACTGCACCAACACCAAGGTCAATGACAGGTAAATCAGGCCTGCGCTGATGAAGGCCTCAAACGGCAGGTAAAAGTCGGCATAAATTGAACGCGCTGCGCCCGTGATGTCGAGCAAGGCGGGTACCGTGCTGGCCAGTGAGGTGCTGTGCAGCATCATGATCACTTCGTTGGAATAACCCGGCAAGCTGCGCCGAAGGGCCGATGGCAAGACGATGCGGCGGATGCAAGCCCACTCGCTCAGGCCACAGGCGCGGGCCGCTTCGAGCTCGCCTGCAGGCACATGGCGGATGGCCCCGGCCAGCAGTTCGGTGGTGTAGGCGCAGGTGTTCAATGAAAACGCCAGTGCGGCACAGAAAAACGGCTCTTTGAAGCCACGCCAAAGCCAAGAATCGTCCCACCGCGCTTGGATGTATTCCATCTGGCCTAAGCCGTAATAGATCAGGTAGACCTGAATCAGCAATGGCGTGCCGCGCAGCACATAAGTGAACAACCACACAGGCCCGCGCAACCAAGCCCGCGCAGACACGCGGGCCAGGGCCATGGGCAAAGACAGCAAGCCGCCTGCGCACAAGGACACCAGCAACAGCGCCAGTGAGTTGACGCAGCCTTCCCAGTACATGCGCAGATTTTCGGGGCGCAAGATGACGTCAAATTCCATCTAGCCGCGCTCCTGCCGAACGCCCATGCTGTATTTCTTTTCGAGCCAACCGAGCACCCACATCGACACCGAGGTCATGGCCAAATACAGCAAAGCCGCAAAGGCCAGAAACAGCAGTGGCGCATTGGTGATTTCGCCACGGGCGGCAGCCCCGGCTTGTTTGGCCAGATAGGTCATGTCTTGCAAACCCAGCAAAGACACCAAGGCGGTGGACTTCATCAACACCAACCAGTTGTTGGTGAAACCGGGCAAGGCCAGACGGATCATTTGCGGCAAAGTGATGCGCCAAAAAACCTGCCAAGGCCTCATGCCAAACGCCACGCCCGCTTCCATTTGACCTTTGGGGATGGCCAAAATCGCCCCGCGAAAGGTCTCGGTCATGTAGGCCCCATAAATGAAGCCGATGGTCAGCACGCCTGCAGCAAAAGGGTCGATCTCGATGGCGGGCCAGTCGCCCAGCGCTTCGAGCAGGGCATTGAGCCCCATTTGCCCGCCATAAAACAGCAGCAGCATCAACACCAAATCGGGAACGCCACGGATCACTGTGGCGTAAACATCGGCCACCCATACGGCCATGGGGCGGTCCGATGTTTTGGCCAAAGCCCCGGCCATGCCCAACACAACAGCCACCACCAAAGACGCCAGCCCGACCTGAAGGACGAGCAGCGAACCTTCAAGGATGCTGAGGAGGTAAGGCGTCATGCAGGCGCTTGCGCTGCGCGATCACTCGCCCCAGATGTCCACACCGGGGACAAATTCGTCGGCGATTTTTTTCCAAGTGCCGTCAGCACGGATGTCTTTGATGGCTTTGTCCAGCGCTTCTTTCAGGTCTTTGTCACCCTTGCGCATGGCCACGCCCACGCCTTCGCCAAAGTATTTTTTGATGCGCAAAGGCTGGCCGACATAGACATAGTTCTTGCCATCTGGGGTGTCCAAAAAGCCGCCTTGCACTTCCACCACATCGGCCACAGTGCCGTCCAAACGACCGGCCTTGATGTCCAGATAAACCTGGTCTTGCGCGTCATAGCCCACCACGTTCACGCCTGCTTTGGCCAATTCGCCCTTGGCGTATTTTTCTTGGGTAGAGCCCTTCAAAACACCGATCTTTTTGCCCATCAGGCTGGCAGGGCTGCCATCGGTTTTGATGTCTTTGCGCACCACGATTTTGGACGGGGTGTTGTAGTACTTGCCGGTGAAGGCCACTTGGCGCAAGCGCTCTTCGGTGACCGACATCGAAGAGATGATGGTGTCGTACTTTTTGGCCAACAGGCCCGGAATCATCGCGTCCCATTGCTGCTCTACAAACACGCACTTGGCCTTGACTTTGTCGCACAGGGCTTGCGCGATCTTCACATCGAAGCCGGTGGGTTTGCCGTCGGCCGTTTTGTAAGTGAACGGCTTGTAGGTGGGGTCAATGGCGACGCGGATTTCTTTCCAGTCCTTGGCCGATGCGGACAAACTGGCGGCCATGATGATGGAACCCAACAGCAATGATTTTTTGAACATGGAAAGATCTCCTGGAGTTTGGTGTCAGAGTGCTGGCGGGTGCCAGCGTTCGCTCAAAAGCACTGCGTTTGCGAACTTTGGTGCTGGTCTTGAGCATAGCATCGGCCAAGGCCCACCTCCTTCAGTAGTTGCCCTGTAAAAAAGGACCGTTCCTCTACAGAACGGTCCTTTTTTAGGGGTGTCACCGGCATGGCCGGCGAAGGCCGGTTCAGCGTCCGACCACGCGTGCCATCTCCAGGCACTTGTTCGAGTAACCCCACTCGTTGTCGTACCAGGCCACCACCTTGATGAAGGTGCTGTCCAGTGCAATGCCGGCATCGGCATCGAACACACTGGTGCACACCTCGCCACGGAAATCGGTCGACACCACTTTGTCGGTGGTGTAGCCCAGCACGCCCTTGAGTGCACCTTCGCTTTGGGCTTTCATCTCGGCGCAAATCTCGGCATAGGTGGCCGGGCTGTTCAGCTCGGCCGTCAGGTCCACCACCGACACGTCCGAGGTGGGCACGCGAAACGCCATGCCTGTCAGCTTGCCCTTGATCTCAGGAATCACCACGCCCACCGCCTTGGCCGCGCCCGTGCTGCTGGGGATGATGTTTTCCAAAATGCCGCGACCGCCGCGCCAGTCTTTGTTGCTGGGGCTGTCCACGGTTTTTTGCGTGGCGGTGGCCGCGTGCACCGTGGTCATCAGGCCCCGCTTGATGCCCCATTTGTCGTTCAGCACCTTGGTGATGGGGGCCAAGCAGTTGGTGGTGCAGCTGGCGTTGCTGATGATGGCTTGTCCGGCATACGCGCCGTGGTTGACGCCGTACACAAACATCGGGGTGTCGTCTTTGGACGGGGCCGACATCACGACCTTCTTGGCGCCTGCGGCCAGGTGTTTGCCAGCGCTGTCTTTGTCCAAAAACAAGCCCGTAGATTCGATCACCACATCGGCGCCGACCTCGTTCCATTTCAGGTTGGCCGGGTCGCGCTCTTGCGTGAGGCGGATTTTTTTGCCGTTCACGACCAAGGTGTTGCCCTCGATGGCCACGGTGCCCTTGAAGCGGCCATGCACGCTGTCGTACTGCAGCATGTAGGCCAGGTAATCGGGCTCGAGCAGGTCGTTGATGCCGACGATCTCGATGTCGTTGAAGTTTTGCACCGCTGCGCGGAACACCATGCGGCCGATGCGGCCAAATCCGTTGATGCCGATTTTGGTGGTCATGTCTGTCTCACTTTCGTTGGAGGTTTAGGCTGTAGCCCACCCGCAACGGGTGTGCCTGACATGTAACCATCCTATGCGAAATCATGAAACTTTATTACAAAACCTCACTTGCGAGCCGGTTTGTTCTGGTTTTGTAACTCATTTTTTAAGATGGATGCCCGATCAAGTCGGGCATGACGAGGCCCTTCTGTCACACCCGGCTTGACCGGGTGTCTATGATTTGCCCAGTGAACACCGCACACATCAACACCGACAACTTCAACAGCGAATGTTTTTGCATCAGCCTGGACGACCAAGCCTTGGCGCAGACCATGGCGGCAGACATTGGCAACCCGGCTTTGTTTGACTTGGTACGCGACCGCTTGCCTTCGCTTTTTTCGGCACGACCCGTTGTGCTTTCCCAAGCTCAGGTGCAGCGCATGGCCCGGCTGATTTCGGCTTTGGAGTCGGTGGTCGCTTTGCCGGCTTACCGCGAAGAAGTGTTGTCCCGCTCGGACCCGATTGCTCGCCACCCGACGCGTGCCAAAAGCGTGTTCATGGGCTATGACTTTCATGTTCATGGCAACGAGCAAGGTCAAGGCTTTGGCCTGATCGAGGTGAACACCAATGCGGGCGGGGCGCTGCTCAACGCCTTGCTGGCGCGGGCGCAGCGTGCCTGCTGTCCAGAGATCGAGGCCATGGTGCCCACGGCGGCGCAGGTCGATGCGCTGGAGTCGGCTTTCGTGGCCATGTTTCAAAACGAGTGGCGACTGGCTCAGCCTGACCGCCCTTTGCAGACGGTGGCCATTGTCGATGCCTTGCCCGAGCAGCAATACCTGTACCCGGAGTTTTTGCTGTTCCAGAGTTTGTTCAAACGCCACGGTGTGCAGGCGTTCATTGCCGACCCATCGCAACTGGTTTGGCGCGACAAGCGACTTTGCTTTGACGGCACCGCGATCGATCTGGTCTACAACCGCTTGACCGACTTTGCCTTGAGCGAGCCTGCTCATGCCCATCTGCGCGAAGCCTATTTGCAGGACGCCGTGGTGTTGACGCCCCACCCGCAGGCCCACGCTTTGCTGGCCGACAAACGCAACCTGGCCTTGTTGTGCAAGGCAGAGACGTTGACGGCCATGGGTGTACCCGCGGCCACGCAAGCGGTGTTGCTGGACGGCATTCCGCAGACCGTGGTGGTGAGCCCGGACAACGCCGAGCAACTTTGGGCGCAGCGCAAGCACCATTTCTTCAAGCCCTTTGCGGGCTATGGCGGCAAGGCGGCGTACCGGGGCGACAAATTGACGCACCGCGTTTGGGCGGAGATCTTGGCTGGGGGTTACATCGCGCAAGCTTTGGTGGCCCCGGGCGAGCGCACCATCTCGGGTGGTGAATCGGCGCAAGTGCTCAAGTTCGATGTGCGCAATTACGCGTACAACGGGCAGGTGCAATCGCTGGCGGCGCGTTTGTACCAAGGTCAAACCACCAACTTCAGAACACCCGGCGGTGGCTTTGCGCCGGTGTATGTGGGCCTTTGACCGATGCCCATGCCCGTGCAAACCCGGTACGTCAAAGTCAGCAAACCGGGTAAAAAGCCTTTTTGATTTGCGTTGCGGCGATGACCCAAGGGCGTCAGCGTCAGCGAAAGGGAGAGATGAGCATTTTGAATTTTGACTACATCGTGGTGGGTGCAGGTTCGGCCGGTTGTGTGCTGGCTGCCCGTTTGAGCGAAGACCCATCGGTGCAGGTGGCCTTGATCGAGGCCGGGCCGCCCGACACCAGCGCCTTGATCCATTGCCCAGCGGGCATTGCGCTCATGGCCCGCACCGAAATCGTCTCGCAAGGCTTCAACACGGTGCCGCAGCCCGGTTTGTTGGGGCGCACTGGCTACCAGCCGCGTGGTCGAACTTTGGGGGGGTCCAGCTCAACCAATGCAATGGCCTATATCCGGGGTCAACAGGTCGACTACGACACGTGGGCGGACAGGGGTTGCTCTGGCTGGGCATGGGCCGACGTGTTGCCCTATTTCCTCAAGGCCGAGCACAACGAACGCATCCACAACGAATGGCATGGCCAGAACGGCCCTTTGAATGTGGCCGACCTGCAAAGCCCCAATGCGTTTGCCCAACGCTTTGTCGAGGCGGGCGTGCAAGCGGGCTTGGCGCACACCACCGACTTCAATGGCCCCACACAAGAAGGTGTGGGCCTGTACCAAGTCACCCAACGCGCGGGCGAGCGTTTCAGCGCAGCCAAGGCCTACCTCACACCGAATCGCTCGCGTGCCAATTTGCACGTCATGACCGGCGTGACCGTGGACCGGATTGGCTTGGTCGATGGCGTGGCGCGGCAGGTGCACACCTTGCAGGGTGGCCAGTCGCAGACCTTGACCGCGCGGCGCGAAATTATTTTGAGTGCAGGCGCTTTCCAGTCGCCCGCCCTCCTCATGCGTTCGGGCATTGGGCCTGCCGCGCATTTGCAAAGTCTCGGCATTGAGGTGTTGCACCACTTGCCCGGCGTGGGTGAAAACCTGCACGACCACCCCGATGCGGTGTTGGTGGCCGACGCGCCGGGGCAAAACGATTTGATCGGTGTTTCACCCCGAGGCGCCTGGCGCACCCTGCAAGCGTTGTGGGCTTGGCGTCAGCACCGCACTGGGGGGCTGACCACCAATTTTGCAGAGGGTGGTGCGTTTTACAAAAGCCGACCCGACGAGGCGCACCCCGATATTCAGCTGCACTTTGTGGTGGCCAAACTGGTGGACCATGGCCGCCAGCTGACGTTGGGGCATGGCTACTCTTTGCATGTGTGTTTGTTGCAACCGGACAGCCGTGGTCGTGTGCAACTGACTGACCGCAACCCCCATAGCGCACCGCTGATCGACCCCCAGTTTTTGAGCGAACCGCGTGATGTGCAGCGCTTGCGTGATGGCATTCGCCAAGCCCAGCGCATCCTGGCCCAACCCGCGCTGGCCGCTTATGGGCGCGAGTGGGCAGCCTCAGCCAATGCACGCACCGATGAACAACTCGAACACTGGATTCGGAAAAACGCCGACACGGTGTACCACCCGGTGGGCACTTGCCGCATGGGGCAAGACGCGATGGCGGTGGTCGATGCGCAACTGCGCGTGCATGGCGTGCCAGGGCTGCGCGTGGTCGATGCCTCGGTCATGCCGCGCATCGTGAGCGGCAACACCAATGCGCCGACGATCATGATTGCCGAGAAGGCGGCGGATTGGAT
>JAGNWH010000013.1:13766-37339 GCA_017986055.1 Limnohabitans sp.
ATGCGCAACTGCGCGTGCATGGCGTGCCAGGGCTGCGCGTGGTCGATGCCTCGGTCATGCCGCGCATCGTGAGCGGCAACACCAATGCGCCGACGATCATGATTGCCGAGAAGGCGGCGGATTGGATACGCGCCAGTCGGCCATGAAAAAAGCGCCCGAAGGCGCTTTGAGCGATGCCCCATGGCAGCGTCAGGGCTCCCCGCGGGGGCGATGTGGCAAAGCGAAGCGCCTCTGAGCCCCTGCGGGGAGCCCTGGCGTTGCCTGCCCGTTCAGTTCACTTCTTCTTGGCCACCACCCGCACCATCTCCAGGCACTGCTTGGCGTAACCCCATTCGTTGTCGTACCAAGCCACGATCTTGACGAAGCTCTTGTCCAGCGCAATGCCTGCAGTCGCATCGAACACGCTGGCGCAGGGCTCGCCACGGAAGTCGGTAGAGACCACTTTCTCGTCGGTGTAGCCCAGCACGCCTTTGAGTGCGCCTTCGCTTTGGGCTTTCATTTCAGCGCAGATTTCGGCGTAGCTGGCATCGCTGCTCAGTTCCACGGTCAGGTCAATGACCGACACGTCAGAGGTCGGCACACGGAAGGCCATGCCGGTGATCTTGCCTTTGATCTCAGGAATCACCACGCCCACGGCTTTGGCCGCGCCCGTGCTGCTGGGGATGATGTTTTCCAAAATGCCGCGACCGCCGCGCCAGTCTTTGCGCGAAGACCCGTCCACCGTCATCTGGCTGGCGGTGGCGGCGTGCACGGTGGTCATCAGGCCGCGCTTGATGCCCCATTTGTCATTCAGCACCTTGACCACGGGGGCCAGGCAGTTGGTGGTGCATGACGCATTCGACACGATGGCCTCGCCTGCGTATTTTTTGTGGTTTACGCCATAGACAAACATGGGAATGCTGTCCTTGGACGGGGCCGAGATCACAACCTTTTTGGCACCCGCTGCAATGTGCATCTGGCTGGTGGGCTCGGTCAGGTAGTGGCCGGTGCATTCGAGCACGGTGTGCACACCCATCTCACCCCAGCGCAGGTTGTGCGCATCGCGCTCGTGCGAGAGTTTGATTTTTTTGCCGTTGACGATCAGGGTGTCTTCGGTGAAGTCCACCGTGCCATCAAAGCGACCGTGCACGCTGTCGTACTTGAGCATGTAGGCCAGGTAGTCGGCGGGCTTGGGGTCGTTGATGCCGACGATCTGGATGTCGTCATAGCCGTGCTTGAGGGCCGCGCGCAAAGCCAGACGGCCGATGCGGCCGAATCCGTTGATACCCAACTTGATGGTCATGGTGAGAGCCTCAGGAGAAAGTTACGAAACCGTTACGTAACCGGATTTGAAACCAAGACCCTTGCATGGGCCTGATTCCCGGACAAGGCTTCAACGCTCTTGGGCGTTGAAGATGTCCCCGGTCAATGGCAGACAGGCCCCGCAGAGCCCCGAAGGGCGCTGCAGGCGGCGCTAAGGTCAGGCCTTGAGCAGCGCAGCGTGGACGGTATCGGCCACGTTTTCGGCAGTGAAGCCGAAGTGTTTGAACAAAACAGGCGCAGGTGCCGACTCGCCGTAGCTGTCGATACCGACCACGGCAGCGCAGCCGTATTTCCACCAACCATCGGTGGAGCCCATTTCGACCGCCACGCGGGGGATGCCTGCGGGCAGCACGCTTTGCTTGTACTCAGTGTCCTGACGGTCAAACACATTGGTGCTGGGCATCGAGACCACGCGCACACCGATCTTGCGTTCGGCCAGCAGCTTTTGCGCGGCCATGGCCAGTTGCACTTCAGAGCCGGTGGCGATGATCACGCCGTGGGTTTTCTTGATGCCGACGCTTTCAGGCTCAGACAGCACATAGGCGCCACGGCTGATGTCGCCCAGATCGTTCTTGGGCGAATAGGCCAGGTTTTGGCGGCTGAGCAACAGGGCCGATGGGCGGTTGGCGTTTTGCAGGGCCACGGCCCAGGCCACGGTGGTCTCGGCGGTGTCGGCAGGACGCCACACGTCGAGGCCAGGGATCAGGCGCAGGCTGGCGGCGTGCTCGATCGACTGGTGGGTCGGGCCGTCTTCGCCCAGGCCAATCGAGTCGTGCGTGAAGACGTGGATGACACGCTGCTTCATCAGCGCGGCCATGCGGATGGCGTTGCGTGAATAGTCAGAGAAGGTCAGGAAAGTGCCGCCGTAAGGGATGTAACCGCCGTGCAGGGCCACGCCGTTCATGATGGCGGCCATGCCGAATTCGCGCACGCCGTAGTTGATGTGGCGGCCAATGTGGCCGTCTTCGGTCTTGACCACGTCACCGGCCAAGTCCACGCGGAAGGCGGGGGTGCTCTTGGTGTTGGTCAGGTTAGAGCCGGTCAGGTCGGCCGAGCCACCCAGCATTTCGGGCAGGGCGGCAGTGAAGGCTTCCAGCGCCAGTTGGCTGGCCTTGCGGCTGGCCACGGTCTCGCCCTTGGTGTGGGCGGCGACCACGGCGTCAAACGCCACTTGGTTGAAGTTTTTGGGCAAGTCGCCCTTCATGCGGCGCACGAACTCTTTGGCTTGTGCCGGGAAGGCGGCTTTGTACGCTGCAAAAGTGGTGTTCCAGGTGGCTTCGCGGGCCACGCCTGCGGCCTTGGCATCCCAGTCTGCATAGACTTCTTTGGGGATCTTGAAGGGTTCAGCCGTCCAGCCCAGGGCTTCGCGGGTCAACTTGATTTCTTCGGCACCCAAAGGCTCGCCGTGGGCTTTGGAGGTGCCTGCGCGGTTGGGCGAGCCCTTGCCGATGGCGGTCTTGCAGACGATCAAGGTGGGCTTGTCAGCGCTGTGTTTGGCGGTGGCAATTGCGGCCGACACGGCAGCAGCGTCGTGGCCGTCTACGGCGTCGATCACGTTCCAGCCGCAGGCGGCAAAGCGCTGGGGCGTGTTGTCGATGAACCAAGGCGCGACTTTGCCGTCGATCGAGATGCCGTTGTCGTCGTACAGGGCGATCAGTTTGTTGAGCTTCCAGGCACCGGCCAGGGCCACGGCTTCGTGGCTGATGCCCTCCATCAGGCAGCCGTCACCCATGAACACATAAGTGTGGTGGTTGACGATGGCGTGGCCGGGTTGATTGAACTCGGCGGCCAGCATTTTTTCGGCCAAGGCCATGCCCACGGCGTTGGTGATGCCCTGGCCCAAGGGGCCAGTGGTGGTCTCAACGCCAGGGGTCACGCCCACTTCGGGGTGGCCAGCGGTTTTGCTGTGCAGCGTGCGGAAGTTTTTCAGGTCATCGACCGACAGCTTGTAGCCCGTCAGGTGCAGCACCGAATAAATGAGCATGGAGCCATGGCCGTTGGACAGCACAAAGCGGTCGCGGTTGGCCCAGTGCGGGTTTTTGGGGTTGTGTTGCAGGTGCTCGCCCCACAGTGCCACGGCCATGTCGGCCATGCCCATGGGGGCACCGGGGTGACCCGAGTTGGCTTGTTGAACAGCGTCCATTGCGAGGGCGCGGATGGCGTTTGCCATTTGTTGTTGATTGGCCATGTGGGCAACTCCGGTGATGAATTCGGGAAAACCCGGGATTTTAGCGGTTAAGCACGCCCCCCAGCCGCCGCAAGCACGCCTCTTGCGCCTTGAACAGGAACAACAGGCGTACGGAACATGGCAACATCGGTGCATGAATTCGATCCCCCCAGCCAGCCTTGACGTTGGCCCGACCGCCGAACCTGCTGAATCGACAACCCGCTTGCAAGCTCAGGCCATGGTCTTGGCTGCTGGCCGTGGCGAACGCATGCGCCCGCTCACCGACAGCACCCCCAAGCCCTTGCTGACCGTGCGCGGCCAGCCCCTGATGCAGTGGCCGATGCAGGCCTTGGCCCGTGGGGGCTTCAGTCGCCAATTGGTGAACACCGCTTGGCTGGGTGAAAAAATCAGTGCGCAGTTTGGCGCCCAGGTGGACTGGCCCGGTTTGCCGCAGGTGAGCCTCGCCTATTCGAACGAAGGCCAAGACTTTGGCCAAGCGCTTGAAACCGCCGGGGGCATTGTGCGTGCCCTGCCCCAGTTGGCCGAGGTGTTTTGGGTCGTGGCGGGCGATGTGTTTGCGCCTGATTTTGTGTTCACCCAAGACGCTGTGCAGCGCTTTGCCGCCAGCCCCGCATGGGCCCACTTGTGGCTGGTGCCCAACCCCACGCACAACCCGGGTGGCGACTTTGGCCTGTCGGCCACGGGCCAGGTGCTCAACCTGCCCAAAGGCGCGGCGGGCTGCGACCACACCTTCAGCACCATCGCACTGTACAAACGCGCCTTTTTTGCCGATTGCGGCCTGCCCGCCGGCAACCCGCAAGGCGTGGCGCTGGCACTGGCCCCCTTGCTGCGGGCGGCAATGGACCGGGGACAAGTGACCGGCGAGGTGTATGCCGGTGACTGGACCGATGTGGGCACACCCGAGCGGCTGGCGCAGTTGAACGCATGACAGATCACCTGACATGTCATAGCGAGTGAAGGATTGGAAATCCAACGGCTGCTTACCTTTGCCAACCCCCGCGCCTGATTGGCAGTAGCGGCGCATTTTTCACCCCGTGCATTGGCACGGGTGGAAGCCCTGCCATGCATCTCTTCTAGGAGATAGGCACCATGGCAGACCCTTTGCCCGTAGTCGTCCGCACGGCGGTCTTTATCTATGAGTTTGAGCGGCTCACACCACACCGCTTCAGATACAAGGTGTTTCGAGATGTCTCGAATCCGTCTTATCAATGAGGTACCGAAAAGACACTCATCATGAATGGAGACAAGTTTGATTCGGTCATTGACAGAAGTAGCCATGGGGATACACTCTGTTCATGTTGCAAATGCGCAAAACCGATGTTTATGCCGCTTGGATAGATGGTTTACGCGATGTCCAAGGACGCGCCCGTATTTTGGTCAGGGTGGCGCGTTTGGCGATGGGCAATCCTGGTGATGTCAAACCAGTCGGTGATGGGGTGTCGGAGTTACGCATTGATTTTGGCCCCGGATATCGTGTGTACTTCGTTCAGCAAGGGCTGGAAATCGTGATCCTCTTGGCGGGTGGTGACAAATCCAGTCAAGCCATCGACATCAAAACGGCTTTGAAATTGGCAAAAAACCTGAAGGCTTAAAAACATGCAAACCAACACCACACGCTATGACGTTGCGGAGCACCTGCGCACTCCTGAAGAAATGGCAGCTTACCTAGAGGCTTGCATGGACGGTGCGAACGGCGATGCAGCTTTTATTGCCAAAGCTTTGGGTGACATTGCGCGCGCCAAGGGCATGACACAAGTCGCGCGAGATGCTGGGCTCTCGCGTGAAAGCCTGTACAAAGCTTTGTCGGGTGATCGTGCACCTGGCTTTGACACCATTTTGAAAGTCATGGGTGCACTGGGCCTGAAGCTGCATGCCCAAGCGGCTCAAAACTGACATCGCCAGAACCACAGCGCGTTGCGCGCCAAATCTGCAAGCGCAGGAAAACCCCATTTTTTCTAGAATTCACCAATGAATACCCATACCCTCTACGCCGACCGCCGCGCCCGCCTGGCTGCCCAATTGGGCACTGGCGGCATCGCCATCATTCCCACTGCACCCGAGCGCCAGCGCAACCGTGACAGTGACTTTTTGTACCGGCACGACAGCTACTTTTATTACTTGACTGGTTTTACCGAGCCGCACGCCACGCTGGTGATCACGGCCGACGGCGAGACCACGCTGTTTTGCCAGCCCAAAGACATGGAGCGTGAAGTCTGGGACGGCATCCGTTTGGGGCCAGAGGCCGCGCCCACCGCCTTGGGGCTCAGCCGGGCCTTGTCGTCGGCCGAGCTGGCTGCGCAAATGCCCAAGTTGCTCGAAAACCGCAGCACCGTTTGGTACCCGTTTGCCATCCATGCAGGGTTGGAGGGCCGTGTCGATGGCTGGCTGCAGTCGGTGCGTGCGCGGGTGCGCTATGGCGCTTTGTGCCCCGACCAGCAGCGCGATCTGTGCAGCTTGCTTGACGAGATGCGCTTGGTCAAAGACGCGCACGAGCAGGACGTCATGCGCCGCGCCAGCGCCATCAGCGCTGGTGCCCACATCCGCGCCATGCAGCGCAGCGCCGCCATGTTGCGCGCCGGGCAAGAGGTGCGTGAATACCACCTGGACGCCGAGTTGTTGCACGAATTCCGTCAGCACGGTTCGCAGTACCCGGCGTATGGCTCCATCGTGGCGGGCGGGGCCAATGCCTGCGTGTTGCATTACCGCGCCGACACGGCCTTGATCCGCGACGGCGATTTGGTCTTGATCGATGCGGGCTGCGAGTTGGATGGGTATGCCAGCGACATCACCCGCACTTTCCCGGCCAACGGCACATTCACCGGGCCGCAACGCGCTTTGTACGATCTGGTGCTGGCTTCGCAAGATGCTGCTGTGGCGGCTACCAAGGCCGGTGCCCGTTTTGTGGACCCGCACGAGGCCACGGTGGCCGTGTTGGCGCAGGGCTTGCTCGATGTGGGCTTGCTGGACAAAAACAAGGTAGGCCTCGCGCAAGACGTGATCGCCAACCGCAGTTACTTTCAGTTTTACATGCACCGCACCGGCCACTGGCTGGGCATGGATGTGCACGATTGCGGCAGCTATGTCGAGCCCTCGCAGGTGGGCCAAATCAGCGAACGCAAAGACCCGCTCAGCGGCGAGTCCATCAAGGACCGCCCGAGCCGCATCCTGCAGCCTGGCATGGTGCTGACCATTGAGCCGGGCTTGTATGTGCGGCCCGCGCCGGGCGTGCCTGAAAAGTTCCACAACATCGGTATCCGCATCGAAGACGACGCCATCGTCACCCAGACCGGTTGCGAGCTGATCACGCGCGGTGTGCCGGTCAAGGCCGACGAGATTGAAGCCCTGATGAAGGGTTGAGCCATGTCTGAGGCCGTCCATTCGCCTGCACGGGCAGTGCATTTTGGCCGTGTGCTGTCGATCCAGACCGGGCGGGTGCGCCCCTTGATGGTGGGCCAGCGCAAGCTGGTGTCGGCCATCGGCAAAACAGCGGTAGCAGGCCCGGTGGCGCTGGGCCCTTTGGGCTTGATGGGCGACGAGCAGGCCGATTTGTCTGTGCACGGTGGCCTGAGCAAAGCGGTTTATGCCCTGCCGTCAGAACACCTGCCTTGGTGGCAAGCGCAGCGCCAGGCTCGGGGCGTGACGATGTTCGATGAAATCTTAAACCCCGGTTATCTGGGCGAAAACCTCAGCCTGCAAGGTCTGTTCGAACAAGACGTGTTTATCGGCGATGGCTTGAAGTTGGGCGATGTGGTTTTGCGCGTGACGCAACCCCGTGAGCCTTGCGGCAAGTTCAACGCGGTGATGGGCTACGCGCTGGCCGCCAAAGACATGGTGCAAAGCGGGCGCTGCGGCTTTTATCTGGCGGTGGACCAGCCGGGCATTTTGCAAGCGGGTGCTTCTTTTGAAGTCATCCCGGGGCCTCGTTCCACCAGCGTGGCCGATGCCCTGCAACACAAAGCCTGGAAGCATTTGCGTTGAGGCGGCGGGCATTTGTGTGCAAAAGTCAAAAGCCAACTCACTTGTTACGCAGATTGACGCGGTCAAAACTCGGTAATCCGGGGTCTACAATGAAACTTACGCCGATCTGTCGCCTAGCGACTTGATAAATTCAACCCTATTCAGAATGGCTGCTGAACGCCAGCAGCCACGCGGCACTTTCCTACAACGGAGCACAACAATGACCAACAAGGTTCAAGCCGAAGAAAAACGCGCTCAATTGCGCAAAGCCGCACTCGAATACCACGAGTTCCCGACTCCCGGCAAAGTGGCCATTGCGGCCACCAAGCAGTTGGTCAACCAGCACGATCTGGCGCTGGCTTACTCGCCCGGCGTGGCCGCACCTTGCGAAGAAATCGTCAAAGACCCGGCCAATGCATTCAAATACACCAGCCGAGGCAATCTGGTGGGCGTGGTGACCAACGGCACCGCCGTTCTGGGTTTGGGCGACATTGGCCCATTGGCCAGCAAGCCGGTCATGGAAGGCAAGGGCGTCTTGTTCAAGAAGTTCTCGGGCATCGACGTGTTTGACATCGAGATCAACGAAAAAGACCCGGACAAGCTGGTCGAGATCATCGCTTCGCTGGAGCCGACCTTTGGCGGTATCAACCTCGAAGACATCAAAGCGCCGGACTGCTTTTATGTCGAGCGCAAGTTGCGTGAGCGCATGAAGATCCCGGTCTTTCATGACGACCAGCACGGCACCGCCATCGTGGTGGGCGCAGCCATTTTGAACGGCTTGAAAATCGTGGGCAAAGACCCCAAAAAGATCAAGCTGGTCACCTCGGGTGCGGGCGCTGCCGCCTTGGCTTGCTTGGGTTTGTTGGTCAAGCTGGGCATTCCTCGCGAAAACATCTGGGTCACCGACTTGGCGGGTGTGGTCTACGAAGGCCGCACCGAGTTGATGGACGAAGACAAGATCCAGTTTGTGCAAAAAACCGAGCACCGCACGCTGGCGCAGGTCATCGATGGCGCCGACGTGTTCCTGGGTTTGTCAGCCGGTGGCGTGCTCAAGCAAGACATGGTCAAGTCCATGGCGGCCAAGCCGCTGATTTTTGCCTTGGCCAACCCCAATCCCGAAATCGACCCTGAAGACGTCAAGGCCGTCCGCGACGACGCCATCATGGCCACCGGTCGCACCGATTACCCTAACCAGGTCAACAACGTCCTGTGTTTCCCCTATATTTTCCGCGGCGCTTTGGATTGCGGTGCAACCACCATCACGTTGGAGATGGAAATCGCGGCCGTGCACGCCATTTCCGAGTTGGCGCAAGCCGAGCAAAGCGAAGTCGTGGCCGCCGCCTATGTGGGCGAACCTTTGGTTTTTGGTCCTGAGTACCTGATTCCCAAGCCGTTTGATCCGCGTTTGATGATGAAGATCGCGCCAGCCGTGGCGCAAGCCGCAGCCGACAGCGGCGTGGCCTCGCGCCCCATCAAAGACCTGGACGCTTACCGCGAAAAGCTGCAAGGCTTTGTTTATGCCTCGGGCACGATGATGAAACCGATTTTCACGGCCGCCAAGCGCGCCCTGAAAAAGCGCATTGCCTACAGCGAAGGCGAAGAAGAACGCGTGCTGCGTGCGTCCCAGATCGTGGTGGACGAAGGCATTGCCCGCCCAACCCTGATTGGCCGCCCGGCGGTGATTGCCGAGCGCATCGAAAAGTTCGGTCTGCGCCTGAAAGAAGAGCTGGACTATGACGTGGTCAACGTCGAGCTGGACCACCGTTACCGCGATTTCTGGCAGACCTACCACCGCCTGACCGAGCGCAAGGGCATCACCGAGCAAATCGCCAAGATCGAAATGCGCCGCCGTTTGTCGCTCATTGGCGCCATGTTGCTGCACAAAGGCGACGTGGACGGCATGATTTGCGGCACTTGGGGCACCAACCCCATGCACCTGAACTACATCGACCAGGTCATCGGCAAGCGTGCTGGCGTCAACACTTACGCCTGCATGAACGGCTTGATGTTGCCAGGCCGCCAGGTCTTCATGGTCGACACCCATGTCAACTACGACCCTACGGCCGATCAGTTGGCCGAATTCACCATCATGGCGGCCGAAGAAATGCGCCGCTTCGGCATCAAGCCCAAGGCGGCTTTGCTGTCGCATTCCAACTTTGGCTCGTCCAACCAGCCCAGCGCCGTCAAAATGCGTGACGTGCTGGAGCTGCTGCGCAAAAACGCGCCATGGCTTGAAGTGGACGGCGAAATGCACGGTGACGTGGCGCTGGATGCGGCAGCGCGCCATGCCGTGATGCCAAACAGCAGCCTCATTGGCGATGCGAATTTGTTGGTTTTGCCAAACATTGATGCCGCCAATATTGCTTACAACCTGCTCAAGACGGCTGCGGGCGGCAACATCGCGGTGGGCCCCGTTTTGCTGGGGGCCGCCAAGCCGGTTCACATCCTGACATCCAGCACCACCGTGCGCCGGATTGTGAACATGACTGCCCTCACCGTGGCCGATGCCAACGCCGCGCGTTAAGCCATAAAACGACAGCAAGCGCTAACTTAAGCTTTGAATGCCCAGACAGGCTTTGCCTGTTTATTGGGCATTCGCTTGCTTTTTTATGTCGTTTGCCTCACACTAGCGCCTTCGAGTTTTCGGGTTTACCCGGGGGCTTCTGAAAGGTGTTTTCATGAAGGTGGCGCGACAAATTGCCGCCCTGCAGCGCTGGATGCCGGTGCTTTTGGGGTTGGTGCTCTCAATTTGCACTCTATGGGTGCAGGCCAGTCCGGCCACCCCTGCCCAAACTTCACCGACGCTGTCGGTGACAGATTTGCCGCGAGAAGGCCAAGAAACGTACCAGCTCATCCGCAAGGGGGGTCCTTTTCCTCATGAAAAGGACGGCACGGTTTTTGGCAATCGAGAGCGACTTCTGCCCCGCGAGATGCGGGGGTTTTACCGTGAATACACCGTCAGAACACCCGGAGTGAAGCATCGTGGAGCACGGCGCATCGTTTGCGGTGGCCAGGTTCCCCGAAATCCACAGACCTGTTACTACACACAAGACCATTACGCGAGTTTTCGCATGATTGTCGACAAGCCTTGATTTTTAGACTTTAGAGAAAGACCACGGAGATGGACACGCCGATTCGTCACGACCAAGAGGCGCCCCTGAAGGGCGTGCGGTCTAACATCGTGCAGTCGATTCGCGCTTACCGCGTGAGCGACTTGCAAGAGGCCGCCCAAGGCCTGGGCCACCACTTTTTGTATGCCAACTTGGCCGAAGCCCAGAGCAAACAAGACGTGCTGGACCTCATTGGTGCGCAATTCACGCTGCCCTCGCACTTTGGCAAGAACTTTGATGCCTTGTACGACTGCATGACAGACCCATTGCACAAGTCGGGCCCACAGCCAGGCTTCATCGTGGTGCTGGAGCAAATTCCGGCGCACGTCAAATTTGACAAGGAAGCCCGCGAGCAATTGCTGGACATCTTCCGTGACACGGCCGATTACTGGGGAGACAGGAAGATACCCTTCCGATGCTTCTATTCTTTTCTGTAGCCCGTTCTGCGCAAAATAGCCAAGCAGGACGGGCGAATGAGGCACAAACCGAGGACGCCGTGATGGCCGAATCGGTCGAAGAAGGCGAAAAAATGCCCACCGACAAATTGGTGGACGTGTCGCCCTTGGCGCTGCGCATGAGCAGCCCATTCAACGCAGGTTATTGGCTCGCAGCCGCCTGATACCGCGTTGAGCTGCTGTATGCGGCAAAGCAAAAAGCCCGTCACTGACGGGCTTTTTTGTGGGCGCTGACGTGTGTTGACGCGTTCAGACTGCTTGCGCCAAAGCCACAAATTCGGCCACAGGCACTTCTTCGGCCCGGCGTTGCAAATCAAAGGTGCCGCTGAAACCTTTTTCTTCGAGCCATTTACCCAAGGTGTTGCGCAAGATTTTGCGGCGCTGGCTGAAGGCGACCTGCACCAGTGTTTCCAGCGTCTTGACGTTGACCTCGGGTGGTTGGGCCAGGGGCACCATGCGCACCACGGCGCTGTCCACGCGCGGGGGTGGGTCAAAGCTTTCAGGGGGCACAAACAGCACGTTGGCCATGTCGTAGCGCCATTGCAGCATGACCGACAGACGGCTGTAATCAGATGTGCTGGGCTTGGCCACCATGCGGTCAATGACTTCTTTTTGCAGCATGAAGTGCTGGTCCTCGATCACGTCCACTTGCGCCAGCAAATGGAACAGGATGGGCGTGGAGATGTTGTACGGCAGGTTGCCCACGACCCGGATTTTGGCCGTGGCCACAGGCGAGGTCTTGGCCAACATCTGCGTCGCCAGAGCCCTGAAGTCGACTTTGAGCACGTCTGACTCGACCACCGACAGGTGCGGGTGCTCGCGCAGGCGCACCGCCAGGTCGCGGTCCAGCTCGATGACAGTCAGGTGACCCAAACGCTCGACCAAAGGCTGGGTCAAGGCGGCCAGGCCAGGGCCAATTTCGACCATGGGCTGGCCCGCCTCGGGGTTGATCGCGTCCACGATGGCATCGATGATGCCGCCGTCGGTCAAAAAGTGCTGACCAAACCGTTTGCGTGCGATGTGTTTCATTGGGGTGGCTCTCGCATCTCGACATAGGCCCGGCCACGGATGTCTTCGACCCAGGTGGCATAAGCCTCATCGAGTTTCTTTTCGCGCAAGGCATTGCGCGCCAGGGTGCGTTGCTCCTGATCGCTCATGGGCGCGTTGCGGCGGTCGGTGACTTCGATCAAGTGGACGCCAAAGCGGGACACCAGCGGTTCTGCCACCTGGCCTGGGCGCAGGCGGTTCATGGCTTGTTCAAACTCGGGCACAAACATGCCGGGGTTGGCCCAGCCCAAGTCCCCTCCTTGTTGCGCGCTGCCGTCTTGTGACATCTCGCGGGCCAGTGCTGCGAAATCGGCTTTGCCGGACACCACGGCTTTGCGCACTTCGGTGAGCTTGGCCACGGCCTGGGTTTGCGACATTTGCGCGGAAGGCCGCAGCAAGATGTGGCGGGCACGCGTTTGCGTCACCATCAGTGTGGTGGTTTGGCGGCGCTCAATCACTTTGAGAATGTGAAAGCCTGCAGCAGACCGAACAGGCGCAGCCACTTCACCCACATTCAGGTTGCGCGTCGCGTCCAGAAACAAGTCGGGGTAGCGATCGGCAGGGCGCAGACCCATGTCGCCGCCATTGGCCCCTTTGTCGCTGGTTTGAGAAAAAGCCTTGGCCAGCTCGGCAAAGTTTTCGCCAGCGCGTGCACGGCGAGCAATGTCGGCCGCGCGTTCGCCCAAAGCTTGAACGTCTGATGCGGTGCTTTGTTCAGGCACCGAGATCAGGATCATGGCCAAATTCAACTGGGCTGGCATTTGCCCAGCCTGTGCTTTCAGCTGTTCGCGCAGGAATTGCTCGACTTCGACGTCGCTGACGCGGATGCGGCCCTCAACCTCGCGTTCGCGCAAACGGGTTAGGGTGAGTTGGGTGCGCAGTTGTGTGCGAAAGGCGCTCAAGGTGATGCCTTCTTGCGCCAAGCGCTTGTGCATCTCCTCACGCGTCAACTGGTTGCTGGCCGCCACATTCAGCTCGGCCTGCTCAATGGCCTCGTCTTCAATTTTGATACCCGCATCGCGCGCTTGCTGCAATTGGGCTTTTTCGTTGATCAGTTGCTCGACGGCCAAGCGATTGAGTTCGTTGGCGTCGGGTTGTACGCCGCCGCGAGCTGCCGCTTCGCTGGCCAGCCGCTGACGCAGCACTTGTACATCGCGGTTGGTGATCGGCTCTGAATTGACAACCGCCACGATGAAATCGGCCTGGCGAATGATGGCGGTGGCGGCTTTTGCAGGGGAAGCATTGGGGGTTTGAGCCCAAGAACCGGCTGAGCAGATCAAGCTGATCGCACCCAGGATGGCGGCCCGCCAAGCTGGACTGGTAGGAAAAAACAGTTTATTCATAGTGCTGGAACCGACTGGGTTGAACCGTGCTGTCGCGCAGGTATTGGTAGCGGGGAATGTTGTCACTGAGGCTCTTTAGGGGGCTGATGCCTACGCGTGCGAAGCCAATGAATTCAAGTTGGAAAAGGATGCGGCTGGTGGCGCTGGTGTCGCTGACACTGGAGGTGTTGGTTTGAAGGCGCTGAAAGGCAACCCGGCCCAGCCAGCAGCCGGCATCGTATTCCAGGCCCACCAGAGTGTCCACGAGGCTGCGCTCTTTCAGGCTGTAATTGAGCCTGCCCACCGTGTACCAGCGGTCGGGCCCGAGGCCTTGCCCAGGGGTGCGCGACCAGGCGGTTTCGGCCTGTCGGTCGGTTTGGCCGATCAGGTCGCTCAAAGGCCATTGCCAGCCCACATCCACAAACTCGGAGTTTGGGGTCACTTGGTTGTTGGCGCGGTAGGCCACATTGATGACCCGGTAAGGGCTGTGGTTGTAGCGTCCCTGCAAGGTGGTTCGGCTGATGTCGTGCGTCTGGTTGTTGGCCTGGATGGTGGCGTCGAATGACCAGCGATCGTCCCACCGGATGCCTGCGCCAAACAAAATGTCGCTCAGGCCCGCCGAGCTGGCGACTTGGCCGGGTAAGACAACCTGCTGATCCGAAAACCGGATGCGTTGGGCCACGCCCACCCGAAGCATTTCAGCGCCGTTGGCTGCGTCAAAAAAGCGGCTGTTCACACCCAGCGTCAGGGCATCGTTGTCGGCCAAGCGGTCCTGACCCACATAGGTGTTTTCGCTGTAAATGGTGGACAAGTTGAAGTCGGTGGCACCGCTGTCATAGAGCGGCAACATGTCCTGGTTTTTGTAGGGCGTGTGGGCGTAAAAAGCACGAGGCTCCAGTGTTTGCAAAACATCGCGTCCAAACCAACGGGTCTCGCGTTCAAACACCAGACCGGAATCCAGACTGAAGGTGGGCAAGACCCGGTTGACCGCACTTTCGCCATTCGACAAAGGCCTGTCCATCTGGTAGCGCGTGGCGTGCAATTGCAGCTTGGGTGTCACAAAGCCCCAAGGGCGAATCCAGGGGCGACTGACCTGGGCGTGCACGAAACTGCGCTCGCCATTGAGTGGCGTGGTGTTGGCGAGACTGGCCACGCGGGAATAGTCGGCCTCAAACCGTGTGGTGTCTCCCACCACAGACCAATCCAGACCTTCAGCGTTCCATTGGCCGTAACGCATGGTGATCTGTGGCGCCCGGTCGTAAGGGGGGGCCGCTTCTTGCAGGTTTTGCCATCGCTGCACTTGGGCGCTCATGCTGAAGTCACCCCTGCCCCAGGACAAGACGCCGGTAGACGGCAAAGCGCGTTGCGTCAGCACCAAGCCCGAGCGTGGGAAATCACGCCAATAGTTGTTGTCGCTGACCCGGTTCAAGGTCAAACCCAGGTTGATGCGGCCCACGCTGTCGAGTCCCGTGTCAATGCCCCCGTTGTGTTGGCTGGACAAGCCCCAGCGGGTTTGTGAGCGCAGTTTGTCGCTGGGCATCAGGTTCAAGCGCAGCAAGCCGCTGTAGTCTCTCTCCAGATAACGAAATTCGGTGTCTGCCGCCACTCCGCGCTGGCTCATCACATGCGTGGTGACGGTGGCATCGCGGTTGGGTGCAATGTCAAAGTAATACGGTTGAGCCACTTCAACGCCGTTGACCGTGTCAATGCTGAACAGTGGCGGCAACAGGCCGGACTTGCGTTCATTCGTCAATGGCAGGCTGATGGAGGGCGCAGCAAAAATGGGCACATCCTGAAAGCGCATCTGAACGCCGTTGGCCTCGATGCTCGACTCTTCTTCGTCAATGGTCAGTTGCGTGGCTTTCAGGAGCCATTCGGGCAGCCACTCGGGGCCCGGGGTACGTCGACATGTGGTGTAGTTGGCTTGGCGAACGATGGTGCGTTTGTTGTCCACAAACTCGACCTCGGCGGCTTGACCGTAACCCCCACTGCCGTACAACTCGAAGTCCGGTTTTTCAAAGGTGCCCTGAAAGCTGTCGACCTTGAGCTTCAGTCTTGGGCCGCTGAAAACACTGGTTGGCGTGCTGACACGCACTTGGCCTGTGGCATCCACCACGTCTTGCGTCTGGTCGTAGTCCAGCCGATCGGCTCTCAACGCCAACCCTGGCCGTCGGATGCTGGCCTGACCTTCAACCACCAAGTCCATGTCGGGGCGGGCGGTGATTTGTGCACCTTTTACAAATACGGCCCCTTCAGATTGCTGACGTTCCGAAACCGTTTCCTCCAGCAAAGGGCTGCTGCGCAAGGACAAATGGGCAGGCTGGCCCCAAGACGCGCTGACGCTCAAAGCCAACAGCAGTGCCGCAACCCCGTTGCGGCAGGCAAAGGCAGCCGTTGGGTTCATCGGCGAACAGAAAAATGCGAAATATGAGGCCACAAAATGGGGGAAGTTGCAAAAGAATCAGCCTGCCCTGACCAGTCAAAGGCAGCAACAGGCTTTGTAGAATGCGATTATCCATGAGCCATCCCTCTTCATCCCCCATTTCCCCGCCTGTGCTTGTTTCTGAGGTCAGCTGGTCAGACCCTGCCCGCCAGGGTCTATGCCATCAATGGATGGCGAGCATCGCTGCTGAGCAGGGGCTTTTGCCCGAAACTTTGCGCATCGCTTCGGCCGATGCCAGCTTTCGCCGCTACTTGCGGGTGGACACCGTGCAAGGTGGCAGCCGCATCGTCATGGACGCGCCACCCGACAAAGAAAACTCGGAGCCCTTTGTCCGCATTGCCGCCTTGATGAAAACCGCCGGCCTGCATGCGCCCGAAGTGCTGAACTGGCACGCCGCCCATGGCTTCATGTTGCTGAGTGATTTGGGTGATGCCACCATGATGTCGGCCATCGACGCCGAGCGCCCCCAAGCCAACCATGGCCTGTACATGCAGGCCGTGGATGCGCTGGTGCAGTGGCAGCTGGCCTCGCGCCCCGGCGTGTTGCCGCCCTATGACGAGGCCTTGCTCAACCGCGAGCTGAGCCTGTTCCCCGATTGGTACTTGGCCCAGCACAAAAAAGTGCAGCTGGCAGGTCAAGACAAAGAGACGCTGGACAAGGCCTTTGCCCTGATCGTGCAACGCAACCTGGCCGCGCCCAGCGTGTATGTGCACCGCGACTTCATGCCGCGCAACCTGATGATGCCCCACGGCGCTGGGCCGCTGGGTGCACAACTGGGTGTGCTGGATTTTCAAGACGCGGTTTACGGCCCCATCACTTACGACGTGGCCAGCCTGATGCGCGATGCCTTCTTGAGCTGGGACGAAGACTTCGTGCTCGACATCACCATCCGCTATTGGGAAAAAGCCCGCAAAGCTGGCCTGATGGACTTTGAAGACTGGCACAGTGACTTCGGCGCGTTTTACCGCGCCGTCGAGTGGATGGGCTTGCAGCGCCACCTCAAAGTCGCCGGTATCTTTGCCCGCTTGACCTTGCGCGATGGCAAGCCCAAATACCTGGCCGACGCGCCCCGCTTCATTCACTACATCCGCACCACCTGCGACCGCTACCGCGAACTGGGCCCCTTGCTCAAGGTGATCGACGAGATCGAGGGCACCACGCCGCAAGTGGGCTTTGCTTACGGGCGCATGTGAGCATGCCGCGTTTTTATTGCCCCACCCCTCTGGTCACTGGCCTTGCCCTGAGTCTGCCTGCTGGCGCTGCCCGCCATGTGCAGGTGCTGCGCATGCAGCCGGGCGATGTGATCACCTTGTTCAATGGCGAAGGCGGCGAGTTTGACGCCACCGTGACCCGCATGGGCCGCAGCGATGTCGAGGTCGAGGTGGGTACACACCACCCGGTGGAGCGTGAAGCCGCCCGCGCTGTGCACTTGCTGGCGGGCATCACCGCCAACGAACGCATGGACTGGCTGGTCGAAAAAGCCACCGAGCTGGGCGTGGCCAGCATCACGCCCTTGGTGGCCGAGCGCAGCGTGCTCAAGCTCAAAGGCGAGCGCGCTGAGAAAAAGCTGGCGCACTGGCAAGGCGTGGCCGTGGCCGCCGCCGAGCAATGCGGGCGCAACCGGGTGCCCGTGGTTCATGCGGCGGTGACGCTGGGGCAATGGCTCCAAACAGCCCCGGCCGGTGAGCGCTGGGTGTTGTCTTTGTCGCAAGGCACACAGCCGCTGGCGCAGATGACGGGCAGCGCGGCCGTGACCGTGCTCAGTGGCCCAGAAGGGGGCTTGAGCCCCGCCGAAGAGGCCGCAGCCCTGTCCGCGGGTTTTGCGCCGGTGACTCTGGGGTCGCGTGTGTTGCGGGCCGAGACCGCGCCGTTGGCCGTGCTGGCGGTTTGCGCCTGACGCGTTCAGCGCAGCTTGTGTGGCGGCTTTTGCGGTGCGGGGGCCGCAATGGCCCGCAGGACCCGATAAGCCAAGGCGACGCAGTTTCATAAGCGGCAAGCGATACACTGCCCGGTATGAATGCCAATCTGATCCTCCTTACGCTCTGCCAGGGCCTGTTTTTCACCAACAACGTCACCTTCATTGCCATCAATGGCTTGGTTGGCTTGTCCATGGCCCCGCTGGGGTGGATGGCGACATTGCCCGTCATGGGTTATGTGGTGGGGGGTGCGCTGTCCACCGGCTTGGTGGCCAAAAGCCAGTCGCGCTGGGGTCGAAAAGTGTCGTTCCAGCTGGGCTTGGGCGTGGCTTTGTTCTCGGCATTGCTCGCTGCCTATGCGGCCTGGAGCCACAACTTCTGGTTGCTGGTGGCCGCCACGGTGATCGCGGGTTATTACAGCGCCAACGGCCAGCTGTACCGTTTTGCCGCCGCTGAGTTGGCCGCTGACGGCTTTCGCGAAAAAGCGGTCTCTTTGGTCTTGGCCGGTGGTTTGATCGGGGCCATCGTGGGCCCCAACTTGGCCTCGCGCACCCGCACTTTGTACGAAACCCCGTTTTTGGGCGCTTACATGGCGCTGGGCATCGTGGCCGTTTTGGCCATGGTCTGCATGGCCTTCATCCGCTTTCCGGCGGTGCCTGCCAAAAAACCCGGTGACAGCGCGGGCCGGCCTTTGTCTGAAATCATGCGCCAGCCGGTGTTCATCGTGGCCGCCGCAGCCGCAGCCCTGAGCTATGGCGTGATGAACTTGCTCATGGCGGCCACACCGCTGGCCATGCAGGTGTGCGGCTTCAGTTTTGACGATGCGGCGCTGGTGCTGGAGTGGCATGTGATCGGCATGTTTGCGCCGGGCTTTTTCACGGGCCACTTGATCAAGAAATTTGGCACGCTGCAGATCATGGGCGTGGGCGTGGTGATCAACTTGGCGTGCATCGCCATCGCGCTGACGGGGGTCGAGTTGCACCAGTTCTTGATCGCGCTGTTCTTGTTGGGTTTGGGCTGGAACTTTTTGTTCACCGGCAGCACCACACTGGCCATGAAAGCCTGGACACCCGCCGAAAAAGACCGGGGTCAGGCGGCCATCAACTTTTTGGTGTTCTCCACCATGGCGGTGACCTCGTTTGCCTCGGGGGCCTTGGTCACCACGCAGGGCTGGACTTGGCTGAACATCGGCTCATTGCTGCCCGTGGCGCTGACCGGTGTGGCCTTGGTGTGGATGGCGCTCAAGCAGAAAAGCGTGCAAGCAACCAGCGCTTGAGCGCGTTGAACACCTGGGCGCGGTAGAGGTCGTTGAAGATCTCGTGGTACATGCCCTCAAAGCACTGGGACTGCACCACGGCCTGCGGTGCAGTCTGCGCGAAGTCGGCGCTGGCGTGTGCGTTGACCAGATGGTCTTGCCCCGCATAGAGCAACAAAGTGGGAACGGACCACTGCGCCGCATCGGCCAGGGTTTGGGCACCGTTGTCCAGAATCCAGGCGGCCAGTCCTGCGGAAATGCGGCGGTGCACCATCGGGTCGGCCAAGTAGGCTTTGACCACATCGGGGTCTCGCGACACGAACTCGGCTTTCAGGCCGTTGTCCACCCGCAGGTGCGGCAGCACGCGGGGCAGTGTGGCCAGCAGCATTTTTTGGAACACATTCGGAAACGCCCCCAGCGCTGGCGATGACAAAACCGCTGCATCCACCGAGCACCGTTGTTCGGCCAGTGTGCGTGCCACCACCAAGCCGCCCATGCTGTGGCCCAGCAAGATCAGCGGGGCATGGGCCAAAGCCGGGTGCTGCCGTGTGTCGTCGACCACGCGGCACAAGTCGACCTGCAAACTGCCGGGACGCAGCATGTCGCCGCGAGCGCCATCCGAGCGGCCGTGGCCTTGCTGGTCGTAAGCCCGCACCGCAAATCCCCACTGGTGCAAATTCGCCGCGACTTCGCCATAGCGTCCGGCGTGCTCGCCCAATCCATGCACCAAAAGTACGGTGCCCAGGGGCTTGTCCGCAGGCAAGTCCCAGTCATAAACCGCCAGCTGGCCCGCTTCGCCTTGCAGGGCTGAAGCGGCTGGGCGCGAGATGGAAAGTTTCTGCGGAAACATCAAGGCATCCGTGCCATCACTTCGGCCACCGCAGCCGTGAGTTTTTTGGCGTAGGGCACATGCAAAAACTCGTTCGGTCCGTGCGCGTTGCTCTTGGGGCCGAGCACGCCGCAAACCATCATTTGGGCCTTGGGGAAACCGGCGCTCAGCATGTTCATGAGCGGAATGGTGCCGCCTTGGCCGATGTAGCCCACCGGGGCACCAAAGTGCGCCTGACTTGAGCGGTTGAGCGCTTGCTCGAACCACGGCAAGGTGTCGGGCGCGTTCCAGCCGGTGGCACCGCCGCCCGCCTCAAAGGTGACTTGGGCTTGGTAGGGGGCGTTGTCTTCGAGCAAGGCTTTCATCTCGGCCACGGCCTGCGCTGCGTCCACCAGCGGAGGCAGGCGCAGGCTGAGCTTGAAGGCGGTGTAGGGCCGCAGCACATTGCCCGCGTCTTTGAGGGCCGGAAAGCCGTCGGCACCGGTCACGCTCAAGGTCGGGGTCCAGGTGCGGTTGAGCAAGGCCTGTGTCGGGTCGGTGGTGGTGGGCAGCGCAAAGCTGGTGGAGCCGCCGCAATCGTAGTGCGCCCAGGGAAAGCGCTTGTACACCTCGTCACCCAAAATGGCGGCGGTGGCTTGGGCTTGTGCCAGCCGTTCAGCGGGCACTTCGCAATGGAAGCTGGCCGGCAACAGCCGCCCGGTGGTGCTGTCTTCCAGCCGGTCGAGCACTTGGCGCATGATGCGAAAGCTCGATGGCACCAAGCCCGAGGCGTCGCCCGAGTGGATGCCCTCTGTCAGGATCTGCACCTTGAGCGTGCCGCTGGCCATGCCGCGCAGGCTGGTGGTCAGCCACAGCTGGTCGTAGTTGCCAGCGCCGCTGTCCAGGCAAATCACCAGACCCACATCGCCCAAGCGGGTGCGCAGCGCGTCCACATAAGGCAGCAGGTCGTAAGAGCCTGATTCTTCGCAGGTCTCGATCAGGCCCACGATGCGCGGGTGCGGTGTCTTTTGGCTCTTGAGCGCTTGCACCGCTGCGATGCTGGCGTAGACCGCATAGCCATCATCGGCGCCGCCGCGTCCATACAGCTTGCCGTCTTCGTAAACCGGGGTCCAAGGGCCAAGGTCATTGCGCCAGCCGTTGAACTCGGGCTGCTTGTCCAGGTGGCCATACATCAGCACCGTTTGGCCCGAACCATCGCTGGCCGCACGCGTGGCGGCGACCTCAAAAAACATGACCGGTGTGCGCCCCGGCAGCTGGATGATTTCGAGCGTCAGTCCATCTACTTTTTGCGCTTCGACCCATTGCGCGGCCCGGTGCAATACGGTGGTGATGTGGCCGTTGGCGGCCCAGTCGGCATCGAATGCCGGTGACTTTGCCGGGATCTCGATGTATGTTTTCAGCTCGGGCAGGATGCTGCTGTCCCATGTCTGGGTGACTTCACTCAAGGCGCGGGCGCTGTCGAGCAGGTCAGCGGGTATTTCGCGGTGCAAGGGGGCGTTCATGGGCAAACTCCGGAAAAAGGCAACAACAATATAAAAGACTGTAGCGGGTTTGCGCTGTGTGGTTCACGGCAGGCCTGTGCCAAGGTGACACGAACATGGTCGTTTTCGTTGGGGCTGCCGGCACAATGCATTGGCCGCAGCCGCTGGCGGTATGGTTTACCAAAATGGGAGCTTCGATTGAACACGCTTCAGGTTGAAACGCAAACGCCAGGTGTCGCAAGGTCGCAGCGCATTGGTGGCATTTTGCTGGCGGCTGGCGCGGGCAAGCGCATGGGTAACCGTCCCAAATGTCTGTTACAACTGGACGGCGAGAGCTTGCTGGCGTGCCAGCTGAATGCCTTGTCGCAAGCCGGTGTGTCCGAACTGTGGGTGGTGTTGGGGCACTATGCTAAGCGCATCCAGCAAGAGGTTTGCCTGAGCCGATGGTCAGTCCGCACCGTGCACAACCCGCAGCCTGATGTCGGCCATGTCGGTTCATTGCGCGTGGGCTTGAGGGCCTTGGCACCAGGACTCGATGTAGTCTTGGTAGCCTTGGCAGATCAACCCCTGATCAACACCCAAGACGTCGCTGATTTGCTGTGTGCTTTTGCGTCTCGTCCAGCAGGCACTGACATGTTGCAACCGTTTGTCCGGGGCTTGCCGGGCAATCCGGTGGTGTTTTCGGCGTCCGTGGCTCAACAGATCCTGGCGGCTGATGCGCAGGTGGGCGCACGGCAATGGCAGCAGGCCCACCCCGAAGGGTTTTACCGCTGGGAAACACCTAATGCGCACTACCGGTTGGATGTGGACAATGAAGCAGACCGTCAAGCGCTGGAGGTGTTGACGGGGCAACGCCTGCGTTGGCCGGACGACGGCAGCGCCGGATATGGGTTTGCCATGCCCGCTTGAATTCAACTGAACTACAGTCATTTTCATGAACAGCATTGACATCGACGTGATCCGAACCGCCTTGGATTGGCAAAGCCGGGGGCACCGTGTGGTCATGGGCACAGTGGTGCGCACCTGGGGTTCGGCCCCGCGTCCACCGGGCTCGCTCATGATCATCCGGGGCGATGGGCAAGTGGCCGGATCGGTCTCGGGCGGCTGCATCGAAGACGATCTGATTCGCCGCGTGGCCGCAGGCGAGTTGGCCCTGCGCATGCCTGAGATCACGACCTACGGCCAGACGGCCGAAGAAGTTCGCCGCTTTGGCCTGCCCTGTGGCGGTTCGGTGCAGGTGGTGCTCGAGCCGTTGTCTTCCCAGTCACAACTGCGTGAGTTGCTGGTGCTGATCGAGCAACACCAGCGGGTCGAGCGGCGTTTGGACATGGCCACTGGGCTGGTGCGCATGGGTGCAGCCACCGAGGGCGACAAGTTGCAATTTGACGGTCAAAGCCTGACCACGGTACACGGCCCGCGCTTGCGCTTGCTGGTCATTGGCGGCGGGCAGCTTTCGCGTTATCTGGCCAGTATGGCCGTCATGCTGGACTACCAGGTCACGGTGTGCGAGCCGCGCGTGGAATACCACGAAGGCTGGGACGCGATGGCCGGGGTGACCTTGTCTACCCAGATGCCCGACGACCTGGTGCTGGCCATGCGCCTGGACCACAACAGCGCCGTGGTGGCTGTGACGCACGACCCCAAACTGGACGATCTGGCACTGATGGAAGCGCTGCGCACACCCGCTTTTTACGTGGGCGCTTTGGGCTCAAAGCACAACAATGCGCAGCGCCGCAAGCGCTTGCTCGACTTTGAGGTGTCGGAAGCCGAAGCCGCGAAACTGCACGGCCCGGTGGGCCTGAACCTCGGTGCCTTGACCCCGCCCGAAATCGCCATGAGCATCGTGGCCGAAATGACGGCCTTGCGCCGAGGCACGGATTTGAGCCAGGCGCTCAGCAGCTGGGAAGGCTCCAAGACGGTTTGCGGTGGCTCCGGGCTAACAAGGGCACCATTGAAGCTTTGATTGACAAAGTGGCGTGTGGGCTAGGCCGTGTTCAATTAGATTGTCGACACTGCACAAAGGACAATGCGGCAAAGTCAACTTGCCCAATCTTGTCGCAGCTTGCGCCCGCGGCCGAAACGGGGGGCTACCATCCGTGCGCGTTGCCAAGCAGCGGCGCGGTGGTTACAGGTAAGGCCGCGCCCAGCCCAAGCCCCGCGAGGTGCCGCCCGAGCTGGTATCGGCCGGGTTGTATTCGCAACCGATCCAGCCGTCCCAGCCGCATTCAGCGGCCACCTTGTCGATGGTCTGGAAGATGTGCGGCCAGT
>JAGNWH010000070.1:0-10925 GCA_017986055.1 Limnohabitans sp.
GCCATCACCGGTCTGGACCTGGTGGAGTGGCAGTTGCGCGTGGCCAATGGCGAGCCCTTGCCTTTGCGACAAGACCAGCTGCGCATTCAGGGCCACGCCATTGAAGCGCGCATTTGCGCTGAAAACCCCGACAACCATTTCTTGCCCGCCACGGGCACGCTGCAGGTCTACCGCAAGCCACAAGCGAGCAGCTTTGAGCGTGCGAACATGAGCGACACAGGCGTCGCGGTCCGCATCGACGATGGCGTGCGCGAGGGCGACACCATCAGCCCGTTTTACGACTCCATGGTGGCCAAGCTGATCGTGCACGGCGACACCCGCGAACAAGCGCTGGCACGGCTGGACACCGCATTGGCACAAACCCACATCGTGGGTTTGAACACCAATGTGCAGTTCTTGCGCCATGTGGTGCGCTCGCCCGCTTTTGCCAAGGCGCAACTCGACACGGCGCTCATTCAGCGCGAAGCGGCCGTGCTGTTCAAGCAAGACCCGGTGGGTCTGGCAGCAGCTGCCGCCGCAGTGATCGCCGCGACCCTGTATGCGGAGGCCGATGTGAAAGGGAACGACCCGTTCAGTCGCCGTGACGGCTGGCAGTCGCACGGCACCACGCGCCGCCGATTTGAGCTGGAGTACGACGGCCAGCCCGTGCGTGCGGTGCTGACTTATGGCGATGTGCTGCGTTTGCAGGTGGGGGAAGGGGTTGAAGGGCGGGAGTCCGCTTTGCAGTTCACGCCGCAAGGCGATGGTTTGTGGGTGCAGTTCAATGGGGTGCGCACTCACAGTACGGTGCACGCACAAGGCGAAGTTCGCCATGTGTTCACGCCCCAGGGCGCAACGCGCATCACCGTGCTCGACCCGCTGGCCCATGCAGGCGAAGCCGCGCAAGAGGGTGGTCGCCTCACAGCCCCCATGCCGGGCAAGGTCGTGTCGTTCGCGGTCAAAGCGGGCGACAAGGTCAAAGCGGGGCAGGCACTGGCCGTGATGGAGGCCATGAAAATGGAGCACACCATCAGCGCCCCCCAAGACGGCACCGTGGCCGAACTGTTGTATGCCCCTGGCGACCAGGTGGCCGATGGGGCGGAGCTGCTCAAGCTGGCGGTGTGAGTCGCTGGCTGTTGTCCCACGTGACAGCCCGGTTTGGCGCTTGCTGACAAAATCACGCCATGAAAATCACCATCTGTTTTACTGGCCTGTCACCAGAGCCTTGGGTGCAAGGCCTGCAGCAAGCTTTTCCGCAGGCTGCGGTTGATGCATGGGCCCCTGGCGCAACGCAAGCTGACCACGCCATCGTTTGGGCGCCGCCTCAGCAGTTCATCGACGAACAAGCTGGGCTGAAAACCCTGTTCAACATCGGTGCGGGCGTGGACGCCTTGCTGCAGCTGCGTTTGCCGGCCCACCTCAAGGTGGTGCGTCTGGACGACGCAGGCATGTCGGTGCAGATGGCCGAATACGTGTGCCACGCGGTGATCCGGCATTTTCGCGAGTTCGACGGCTACGACGCTGACACCCAAGCAGGCAAATGGTCTTACCGCAAGCCGCGCAACCGCGCCGATTTTGCAGTCGGTGTGATGGGTCTTGGCGTGCTCGGCGAGCGTGTGGCCAAAGCCTTGCAGGTGTTTGACTTTCCGGTCAATGGTTACAGCCGCAGCGCCAAAAACCTGCCCGGCATCCGCTGTTTCAATGGGCCCCAGGGCTTGCCCGAATTTTTGGCGGCCACGCGGGTGTTGGTCAATCTGATGCCGCTCACGCCCGAGACCGAAAACATACTAAACCAAGCCACGCTGTCGACATTGCAGCCCGGTGGCTACGTCATCAACGTGGCCCGTGGCAAGCACTTGGTCGATGACGACTTGATCGCCCTGATCGACAGCGGCCATCTGGCCGGGGCCACGCTCGATGTGTTTCGCACCGAGCCACTGCCTGCCGACCACGTTTTCTGGCAACACCCGAAAATCACCGTCACGCCCCACACCTCAGCGCGCACCCTGCGTGAAGAAAGCATTGCGCAAATCGTAGGCAAAATCCAGGCTTTGCAGCGCGGGCAGTCGATCAACGGTGTGGTCGATCCCCAGCGCGGTTATTGAAAGTTTTCCACATGTCATTGCCCTCACGCGTTCAACTCATTGATGTCGGCCCCCGCGACGGTCTGCAAAACGAAAAGCAGCCAGTGCCTTCCGCCGTCAAGATTGAGTTGGTGCACCGCCTGCAGGCCGCAGGCCTGAAAGAGATCGAAGTCACCAGTTTTGTCAGCCCCAAGTGGGTGCCGCAAATGGCCGACAACGCCGAGGTGATGGCCGGTATCCAGCGCCAGAGCGGCGTGCGTTATTCGGTGCTCACGCCCAACTTGCAGGGTTTTGAAGCGGCCCTCAAAACACAGCCTGATGAAATCGTGGTTTTTGGTGCGGCCAGCGAGGCCTTCAGCCTCAAAAACATCAATTGCTCAATCGCCGAAAGCATCGAACGGTTTGCGCCCGTGGTACAGGCGGCCTTGGCCGCTGGCATCGCGGTGCGCGGTGCCATGAGCTGCACCGTGGGTTGCCCCTACGAGGGCGATGTGGCCCCTGAGCGTGTGGCGTATCTGGCGGGTTTGATGAAGCAAATTGGCGTGCAGCGCGTGGATGTGGCTGACACGATTGGGGCGGGTACGCCACTCAAGGTGCAAAAGGCCATCGAGGCAACGCAGCAGCATTTCGCGGTAGACCACATTTGCGGCCACTTTCACGACACCTATGGCCAGGCGCTGTCCAACACGCTGGCGGCGCTGCAAATGGGCGTCTGGAATTTCCAATCGTCTGTGGCCGGTTTGGGAGGTTGCCCTTATGCCAAAGGGGCCACGGGCAACGTGGCCACTGAAGAGGTGATTTACATGCTGCACGGCATGGGCATTGAAACGGGGATCGATCTTGACAAGCTGATCGACGCGGGGGCGTTCATCAGCGACTTTCTGGGCCGCAAAACCCAGTCGCGGGTGGCCACGGCCATCCTCAACAAACGGGCGGGCTGAAGCATGTGCGGATCAGAACTCCATGCGCTGCCCGAAGGCGTGCAGCGCGTTGCGCAGGCCTTGCAAGACGCTTCGCACCCCCATGTCCCGGTCATGCTCGATGGTGCGGCCCGCACCGCACAAGAGGCCGCCGATGGCCTTGGTGTGCAATTGGGCCAGATCGCCAAGAGCGTGATCTTCAAGCGCAAGGAAGATGGTGTGGCCGTGTTGGTGGTCACTTCCGGCGACCGCCGGGTGGACGAAAAGAAAGTGTCGGCCTTGGTGGGCAAGATCGGTCGGGCCGATGCCGATTTTGTGAAAGCGCAGACGGGCTTCACGATTGGTGGTGTCTCGCCCGTGGCGCACCTCAAGCCGCCAGTGACCTTGCTCGATCAGGACCTGTGGCGCTTTGACGAAGTCTGGGCCGCAGCCGGGCACCCGCACGGCGTGTTCCGCTTGCAACCCGAAGACCTGAAGCGCCTGACGGGTGCACCACTGGCCGATGTGGCGCAAGTCGCATCTGAGGCAGCTGATGCACCCGATTCAACAAAGGTACGTGCATGAGCCAGCACTATTGGAAAAAACTCAGTGAACGCGCCGAGCAGGTGCTGGCCGAGGCGACACCGCCTGCACCGAATTCGGTGCCATCGCCGTGTGTCTCGCTGTGCTTGATGCACCCCAGCGCGGGCTGGTGCGATGGGTGTTTGCGCACACTGCCCGAAATCGGTGGCTGGAGCCGGGCCACCGACGAAGAAAAGCGCCAGGTCTGGGCGCAAATTCCCGAGCGTTTGCGCCAGCGCCAAGCGATGGACCGCTGACGCGTTTGATTTTTGGGGCACTTGGCACCACACCATGAAAACCATTCATTTCTACCTCGACTTTATTTCTCCTTATGCGTGGCTGGCCTTCGATGCTTTGCCCCAAGCCTTGCAGGGCATCAGTTACCGGGTGGTGCACAAGCCGGTGGTCTTTGGTGCCATGCTGCACCACCACGGCCAGTTGGGCCCGGCAGAGATCCCCGCCAAGCGCGACTGGACTTACCGGCAGGTGCAGTGGCAAGCCCGCGCGCAAGGCACGCCTTTGCAGCTGCCCGCCAGCCATCCTTTCAATTCTTTGGGCTTGTTGCGGTTGGCCACGGCGTGCGATCCGGCTGGCGAGCCCAACCGCTTCGTTTGCGAGAAGATTTTTCGGCATGTGTGGTGCACCGGCCAAGAGGCCGCCGATGCCGTGCGTCTGGCTGCGCTCAATGCCGATCTGGCTCCTGTGGCCGATGTGGGCAGCGCCGAAGTCAAGCAGCGCCTGAAAGCCAATACCGACGAAGCGATCGCGCTGAACTTGTTTGGGGTGCCCAGTTTTGTGGTCGATGGGCAGGTGTTTTGGGGCAACGATGCCTTGCCTATGTTGCGGGCGTACCTGCAAGAGGACCCTTGGTTTCAGTCTCCGGAATGGACCGGGGTGGGCCGATTGCCCGTGGGCATTCAGCGCAAAGTCTGAGTTTTGTAGTCTGAGCGTGCTCGGTTGGATACAGTCGGGTATGTGCCTCAAACTTGATCTGGGGCAAGCTCTGCACCCCAATGGACTGTCATCATGGCAGCGAAGATCCCCATGAAACTGGCCCTGATTTCTGACATCCATGCCAACCGTCAAGCCTTGCAGGCTTGCCTGGCCCATGCGCGCCAGCAGGGCGTGGATCAGTTTGCCTTTTTGGGCGATCTGGTGGGATACGGCGCAGACCCTGTGGCGGTTCTCGACGAAGTGATGAACTTGGCCTTGCAAGGGGCGCTGGTGCTGCTCGGTAACCACGATGAAATGGCTTTGAATCCGCCTTCGGCGCAAGGCGCAGAGGCCACCCTGGGCTCACAGAGTGCACAGTGGACACACGAGCAGTTGAGCGCTGCACATCGGGAATTTTTGTCGCATTTGCCGCTCACCGTGGCGCAGGACGGTTTGTTGCTGGTTCATGCCAGCGCCGACCATCCGGCTTCGTGGCGCTATGTCGATGGCGAGGCTGCTGCAGGGCGATGCCTGGATCAGGCCTTGGCTGAACAACAAGGGCCGCACGTTTTGGTGGGGCATGTGCACCATCAGACGCTGTATTACCGAGGGGCTGGTCGCAACTTGATGCGATTTGACCCGACACCTGGCACGCCTGTGCCCACGCCTTTGCACCGGCCCATGGTGGGCTGTGTTGGTTCATGCGGTCAGCCGCGTGATGGCGATGCCCGCGCCATGTACGCGGTTTACGATCGCACGCTTCAAAAAATCACGTTTCACCGGGTGCCCTACAACCATGCCGAAGCCGCGGCTGCGATTCGACTGGCCGGATTGCCGGCATATTTTTCACAACGATTGGAGCGTGGACGTTGAAACTTTTGAATCCCGGACACCTGATCGATGGCTTTGAGGTCGAAGCCTGTTTGCATGCCGGTGGCATGGCCCACATTTACAAAGTGGTTTACGCCCCTTCGGATGACGGGACGCGCCGAGCAGCCGAGTTCCCAATGGCCATGAAGATTCCACGCATGACAGCGGGCGATGGCGCGGAAAACATTGTGAGCTTCGAGATTGAGTTGCAAATTTTGTCCGAGCTCAAAGGACCGCATGTGCCGCGTTTTGTGGCCGCCGGAGATTTGTCCCGAATGCCTTATCTGGTGATGGAATATGTCGACGGCCATACCCTGCAGCATTGGCTCGACCGTCGCGAGACTTTGACGGTGTCCGAGATGGCGAGCCTGGGGGCTGCCACGGCGCGTGCGGCCCACAGTCTGCACCAGCAAAACGTGTGTCATCTCGACTTGAAGCCAGCCAATGTGCTGATTCGCCCCGATGGTTCTGCGGTCATGTTGGACTTTGGTTTGTCTTGCCACGCGCACTACCCGGATTTGCTGGCCGAGGAGTTGCGCAAAGCCGTGGGCTCGCCTGTCTGGATCTCGCCCGAACAAGTGGTTGGGGTGCGCGGGGATCCACGCAGCGACATTTTTGCCATTGGGGTCATGCTGTATGAATTGACCACAGGCGAGCTGCCTTTTGGTGAACCGGCGACCGCAGCAGGCATGCGCCAGCGTTTGTGGATGGACCCGCCACCGCCACGAAAACACCGCCCGGATTTACCAGAATGGCTGCAGGAAGTGATCTTGCGTTGTTTGGAGCCCGTGGCGGCTGACCGTTACCCGTCGGCATCTCATCTGGCGTTTGATCTGACCCATCCAGACCAAGTCACCGTGACCGAACGGGGTCGAAAAATAAAGGGCACTGGCTTTTGGACCCATTTCAAGCGCTGGGTTCGTGCCAGTGGCATGGCGTACCGTCCAAGCCCAGTGCCTGTGCAGCAAATTGAGCAAGTGCCGATCATCATGGTGGCGGTGCCGCACCACGATGTGAGCGACGCCACGCTGTATTCTTTGCGCGAAGCTGTGGCCCGTTCCATGGGCATTCGTCCCGGCGCTCGGTTGGCTTGCGTGACGGTGATTTCGCCGGGGTTGACCAGCAGCACCGATGCGGAAAAAGGCGAGACCCAAGTGCACCGCTGGCATTTGAGCCGTTTGCAGCAATGGGCCCAAGCGCTTGACCTGGGCGGGCACCAAACCTCTTTTCACGTGCTCGAGTCGGGTGATGTGGCGGACGCCTTGCTGCGCTATGCGGAAGGCAATCAGGTCAACATGGTCATCATGGGGGCCGCAACGCATGGTTTGCAGATGCAAAGGGTCTTGGCCACGGTTCCGATCAAGGTGGCCATGCAGGCGCCCTGTACGGTGATTCTGGTCAAGCAAAGTCTGCCCTTTGAGCGCTTGGCCGAAGTCGCCGTCTGAATGGGTTCAATGCGATGAAGGCGGCGCTTGAGCCTCTTCATCTTGGACCTCTTTTTCCCAGCGGTTAACCAGCCATGCGTTCACCACAGTGATCAGCAAAAAAAACAGAATGCTGCCTTGCGCGGCCACCCAGAAGTTGAGGGTCCAGTCACCGATGGTGAAGTCCAATGCCCTTGCAAACCAAACCCAACCAAAGCCCACCAACGCCCACGCCAGATACAAAACGCCTGTCAAAAAGCGAATTTTCAGACGTGCAGACTGTGATTTTGGGGTTGCCACGGGTAATGAACGGTGGAATCAAGAAATGGAGTGGCCATTATCGGTGGGCGAAGCGCTAGGGATTACCCGTGAAAAACAGCTCATTTTCACAGTGCGGGAAAAATACCAAGGGTTTCTACTTGTAATGTAAGTATGTGTTGGCTCGCTGTCAGATGCGGGCAAGTGCTGCACCCAAGAATCGCCACCAAGTCTCCGTGTCGGGGACTCTTTTTTGGAGACAGCTTCATGGCTACAACTGAACCCCGTCCGATGTCGGCGGAAGAGAAGAAGGTAATTTTTGCCTCTTCTCTGGGTACCGTTTTTGAGTGGTACGACTTTTACCTTTACGGCTCGTTGGCCGCGATCATTGCCAAGCAGTTCTTCAGCGGCTTGGATGAAGGTTCTGCCTTCATCTTCGCTTTGTTGGCGTTTGCTGCCGGCTTCATCGTGCGTCCTTTCGGCGCGATCTTCTTCGGCCGTCTGGGCGACATGATCGGCCGCAAGTACACCTTCCTGGTCACGATCCTGATCATGGGTGCATCGACCTTCATCGTGGGCATCTTGCCCAACTACGCCAGCATTGGCGTTGCCGCTCCCGTCATCCTGATCTGCCTGCGCTTGCTGCAAGGCCTGGCTTTGGGTGGTGAGTACGGTGGTGCTGCCACTTACGTGGCCGAGCATGCCCCTCACGGCAAACGCGGCGCCTACACAGCCTGGATCCAGACCACTGCGACTTTGGGCTTGTTCCTGTCGTTGATGGTGATTCTGGGTACACGGACCATCATCGGTGAAGAAGCCTTCGCTGACTGGGGCTGGCGCGTTCCGTTCATCGTCTCGATCATTATGTTGATCATCTCGGTCTTCATTCGCTTGAGCATGAACGAATCGCCTGCTTTCGTGAAAATGAAAGCCGAAGGCAAGACCTCCAAGGCCCCATTGGCTGAGTCTTTCGGTCAGTGGAAAAACCTGAAGATCGTGATCTTGGCCCTGATCGGTTTGACTGCTGGTCAAGCTGTGGTCTGGTACTCGGGTCAGTTCTACGCTTTGTTCTTCTTGACGCAGGCCCTGAAGGTCGACGGTGCAACCGCCAACATCATGGTGGCGATCTCCTTGATCATCGGCACACCCTTCTTCGTCATCTTTGGCGCCCTGTCTGACAAGATTGGCCGCAAGCCGATCATCTTGGCCGGTTGCTTGTTGGCTGCTTTGACCTACTTCCCTGTGTTCAAGGCACTGACCAAGGCTGCTAACCCAGACCTCTATGCTGCTCAAGCCGCATCGCAAGTGGTGGTGATTGCTGATCCAGCCGAGTGCTCGTTCCAGTTCAACCCCACAGGCACCAAGAAGTTCACTTCTTCTTGCGACATCGCCAAGCAACGTTTGGCTGGCGCTTCGGTGAGCTACTCCAACGAAGTGGCACCTGCCGGTACACCCGCCATCATCAAGGTCGGCGAGACCGTGGTGAACGTCAAGTACACAGCTGAAGATGTTGCTGCTGCCAAGGCCAAGGCCGAGGAAAAGCTGGCTGCTCTGAATGCTGCTGAACCCAAAGATGCCAAGGCCATCGCCGCTGCCGACAAGTCTGTCAAAGACCTGAGCAACGAGAAGACCGCTGGTGCGACTTTGCTGGGTTCCAACTTGGGCGCTGCTTTGAAAGCGGCTAACTACCCTGTCAAAGCCGATATGGCCAAGTTCGACAAGGTCACCGTCATCATCATCCTCACTTACCTGGTGTTGTTGGTGACCATGGTCTACGGTCCTATTGCCGCCATGCTGGTCGAGATGTTCCCAACCCGCATCCGTTACACCTCCATGTCCTTGCCTTACCACATTGGTAACGGCTGGTTTGGTGGCCTGTTGCCTACGACTGCTTTCGCGATCGTGGCCCAGACCGGTAACATGTACAACGGCTTGTGGTACCCCATCATCATCGCCGGTGCAACCGTCGTGATCGGTGGCTTGTTCATCAAGGAAACCAAAGACGTCGACATCTACGCCGACGACTGATCGATCTTGTAAGCATCCCGGGGTGACTCGGGTGCTACATTCTGGGCCTTCCCTCTGTGGAGGGCCTTTTTCATTATTGGAGTTGAACTATGTGGAAAATTGCTGTTGGATTCGTGATCTTTGCTGCCTTGGGAATTTACGTGATCAGCAAGGGCGGTGACAAGTTGGACATGAGCGGTGAAAAGCATGGCGCTGACGCTATCCACTCAGAGCCAGCCAAAGCCGATGCACCTGCTGCCGCGCCCGCACCCGCTGCAGCCCCTGCTGCTGACGCCAGCGCTGCCAAGTAAGCACTGCTGACTGAGGGCACTTGACTTCGGTTGAGTGCCAAGACCCAAAGCCACGCAGTCGCGTGGCTTTTCTTTTGGGCATCAGACATGTCACGGTCCGCGACCTAGAATGTTTGGCCTCCACCGAATAAAGCCAAGCATGCCCCAAGGTCTCATCCGCATCCGTGGTGCCCGTCAGCACAACCTCAAAAACATCGATCTTGACATCCGCACGGGTGAATTGACCGTGGTCACCGGCCCCAGCGGTTCGGGCAAGTCGAGTCTGGTGTTTGACACCTTGTATGCCGAAGGCCAGCGCCGTTATGTAGAGACCTTCAGCGCCTATGCGCGGCAGTTTTTGGATCGGATGGACAAACCCGCGGTGGACAAGGTCGAAGGCGTGCCGCCCGCCATTGCGATTGACCAGACCAACCCGGTGCGCAGCTCGCGCTCGACCGTGGGCACCATGACCGAGCTGAACGACCACCTCAAGTTGTTGTTTGCACGCCTTGGCCAGTTGTTTGACAAGGACACCGCACAAGCCGTTCGGCATGACACCCCTGAAACCATTTATGCCGAGCTGGCCCTGCGTGCGGCGCAGGCGCAAGACCCGCGCCTTTACCTGACCTTTCCGGTCGAGTTGCCCGCCAACACCAGTGCCGAGCAGGTCGAACAGTGGTTGTCTGCCAGCGGTTTTACCAAGGTGCAGGCCGAGCGCGAGGTGGCCACACCCACCGGCCCGCGCAAAGTGCTGGACGTGATTGCTGACCGTTTTCGTTTAGGCAAGGCCGAAAAAGCGCGTGTGGTGGAAGCCATTGAGGTGGCCCTCAAACGGGGTGGCCGCCTCAACGTTTACGTCGAAAAACAATCGGGGTCAGACCCCAGCTTGTCTTCGGCATCTTCTGATGCGACGTTCGACCTGTGGCGTTTTTCTACAGGCTTGCATTGCCCCGAAAGCGATCAGCGTTACACCGACCCGATCCCGTCGATGTTCTCTTTCAACTCTGCGGTGGGGGCCTGCGAGACTTGCCGGGGTTTTGGCCGTGTGATCGGGGTTGATTACGGCCTGGTCATTCCCAACGAGAAGCTCACTTTGCGGGCGGGTGCGATCAAGACCATCCAGACCCCGGCATGGAAGGAGTGCCAGGACGACCTGATGCGCCACGCCGAAACAGCGGGCATCCCGCGTGACACAGCGTGGGACAAGTTGACCGCCAGTCAGAAAGATTGGGTTATCAAGGGTTCGCCCGAATACAAGGGCAAATGGAACCAGCAGTGGTACGGCATCAAGCGGTTTTTTGAGTACCTGGAAAGCAAGGCCTACAAGATGCACATCCGTGTGCTGCTGTCGAAATACCGCAGTTACACCGAATGCCCCAGCTGCCAAGGCGCACGGCTGAAGACCGAGAGCCTGCTTTGGCGCATCGGTAGCCACAGCGATGCCGATGGCGTGTTGCCGGTTGAACAGCGCTTCATGCCCACGGGGGTGAAGTGGACGCGTGCGCAACTGGAGGCCCTGCCGGGCCTGAGCTTGCACGACATGATGATCATGCCGCTCGATCGGCTGCGTTTGTTTTTTGACCGGTTGTCGGCTTCTGG
>JAGNWH010000071.1:0-10880 GCA_017986055.1 Limnohabitans sp.
GTTTCCGCGACGACACGATGGCATCGGTTCAGGCCCATCGCAGAGCTCAAACCACCGACCCACATGAAAAGGACACACCATGCATCGCCGTGATTTTTGCCTGAGCGCTTTGACTGCCAGTTTGACTGCCCCGGCTTGGGCGCAAGGCAAGCCGATCCGCATCATCGTGCCCTATGCACCGGGTGGTCCGATTGACGTCACGGCGCGGGCACTGGCAGAGCGGGTCAAAGACAGTTTGGGCACCGTGATCATCGAGAACCGCCCCGGCGCTGGTGGCAATCTGGGCGCCGACCTGGTGGCCAAAGCCGCACCCGACGGTCTGACGATCGGCATCGCGGCCACGGCCACGCATGCCATCAACCCCTGGTTGTTTGCCAAGATGCCGTATGACGCCAGCCGCGACTTTGCGCCCATCACGCAAATGCTGCGCGTGCCCAACGTGCTGGTGATGAATGCTGAAACGGCGCAACGCCTGCACATCAACACCTTGGCCGATTTGGTGGCTTATGCCAAAGCCAACCCGGCCAAGCTGAACTTTGGCTCTGGTGGCAACGGCAGTGCGGGCCACTTGGCGGGTGAAATGTTCAAACGTGCAGCGGGCATTTTTGCGGTGCACATCCCCTACAGCGGGGGCAACCCGGCCCAGTTGGCCTTGTTGTCAGGGCAGGTCGACTTCAACTTCGACAACCTGGCCACTGCAGCGGCCAACATCAAAGCGGGACGACTCAAGGCCTTGGCCGTGACCACGGCGCAACGCAGCGGCGCACTGCCCGACATCCCGGCCATGAGCGAAACCTTGAAAGACTTCTCTATCGACACTTGGTGGGGTTTGGTCGCACCTGCGGCCACGCCGCGCGATGTGGTGGACAAGCTGAACAGGGCTTTTGTTGCCGCGCTGCAAGCGCCCGAAACCAAAACACGCTTCGCACAACTGCTGGCCGAACCCGTGGGCAACACACCCGAGCAATTTGGCGCTTTCATGAAGAAAGAGCTGGCTCGCTATGAAAACGTGGTCAAGGCCAGCGGCGCACGGGTGGACTGAGCTAGCTGCCAACGAACCAAGGAGATGGACCCCGGATCAAGTCCGGGGTGACGGTCTGATGAGTCAACTGCCCGTTGCCGGGCAAATGCAAATCACTCGCCCAAATAGGCGGCACGCACCTTGGGGTCTTCCAGCATGTCTTTGCCCACACCGGTCATGGTGATGAGGCCGGAATCCATCACGTAGCCGCGATCGGCAATGGCCAATGCGCGGCTGGCGTTTTGTTCCACCAGCAACACCGTGACGCCTTGCGCGTACACGTCGCGCACCACTTCAAAAATCTTGTCGACCATGATGGGCGACAAGCCCATGGAAGGCTCGTCCAGCAGCAAGACTTTGGGACGGCTCATCAAGGCACGGCCCATCGCCAGCATCTGCTGCTCGCCACCCGACATGGTGCCCGCCAACTGGTCCTTGCGTTCGCGCAGACGCGGGAAGATGGTGAACATCTTCTCGATGTCATCTGCGATGCCTGCGGCATCAGAGCGGATGTAAGCGCCCATTTGCAGGTTTTCGGTGATGGTCATGCGGGTGAACACGCCACGGCCTTCCGGCACCATGGCCAGACCTTGCTTCACCAAGTCCCAAGGGCCTTGGCCTTTGATGCTCTTGCCCAAATATTCGATGTCACCGGCTTGCAAGGGCAAGGTGCCCGTGATCGCCTTCATGGTGGTGGTTTTGCCCGCACCGTTGGAGCCGATCAGCGACACCAGTTCGCCTTCGCGCACTTCGAGGCTCACGCCCTTGACGGCCTGAATGCCGCCGTAGCCGACTTGCAGGTCTTTGACTTTCAAAAGGATGTCGGCCATCTCAGTGTCCTCCCGTGCCCAAATAGGCTTCAATCACTTTTTCATTTTTCTGCACATCGGCAGGCGTGCCTTCGGCAATTTGCTTGCCGTAGTCGAGCACCGTGACGCGGTCACACAGGCCCATGACCAGCTTCACATCGTGCTCGATCAGCAAGATGGTGCGGTTGTCTTTGCGGATCTGGTCGATCAACTCGCGCAGCTGCACTTTTTCGGTCGCGTTCATGCCAGCGGCAGGTTCGTCCAAGGCGATCAGTTGAGGATCGGTGGCCAAGGCGCGGGCAATCTCAAGGCGACGTTGATCGCCATAAGACAGCGTGCGGGCTTTGTAATCGGCGTATTTGCCAATGCCCACGTAGTCGAGCAACTCTTGTGCACGTTGGGCAATGGCTGCCTCTTCGGCTTTGAAGCTGGGTGTGCGGAAAATCGCCCCTAGCAAACCTGAGTGGGTGCGCACATGGCGGCCCACCATCACGTTTTCCAGCGCTGTCATTTCAGCGAACAAACGGATGTTTTGAAACGTTCGGGCAATGCCAGCCTTGGCGACTTCGTGCACCGCCGTGGGCTGGTAAGGCTTGCCTGCCAGTTCGAAGGTGCCGCTGTCGGGCGTGTACAAACCTGTGATCACGTTGAAAAACGTGGTCTTGCCCGCGCCGTTGGGACCGATCAGGCCATAGACCTGACCGCGCTGAATGGTCATGCCCACATCGGTGAGGGCTTGCAAACCGCCGAACCGCTTGGAAATACCCGAAACGTTGAGAACGGTGTCTTTGTTGGCTGTTGGATTCATGTTCTGCTCCTTCATTTCGTCTTGAGCGATTTGCCATGCTCAGGCGAAGGCCACAGCCCCCGAGGACGCATCAACATGATCACGATCATGGCCAACGCCACCAACAACTGACGCATGATGGAGGCATCGAGACGGCCCCCGGTCAACTCTTGCAAAGGGCCCGCCACGTAGCGCAGCACTTCGGGCAATGCCGACAACAAGATCGCGCCCAAAATCACACCCGGCAAGTAGCCCAAGCCACCCAGCACGACCATCGCCACAATCATCACCGACTCCATCAGGCTGAAGGACTCGGGCGAAATGAAGCCCTGGAAACCGGCAAACATGGCACCCGACACGCCGCCAAAAGTGGCGCCCATACCAAAAGCCAGCAACTTCAGGTTGCGGGTGTTCAAGCCCATGGCCTTGGCCGCGATTTCGTCTTCACGAATAGCCATCCAAGCGCGGCCAATGCGCGAGATTTCCAAGCGGTGCGAGATCAAGATGGCCACCAGCACCAAGCTCAAGAACAGGTAGTAATACAGCGACACCGAGGCGATTTCAAAATCGCCAATCACCAGCTTCTTGCCCAGGTTCAGGCCAAAGATCGAGATCGGATCGATCTGGTCCAGACCTTTGGGGCCGTTGGTGATGTTGACGGGATGGTCCAGGTTGTTCATGAACACGCGGATGATCTCGCCAAAACCCAGAGTCACGATGGCCAGATAGTCACCGCGCAACTTGAGTGTGGGCGCACCCAGCAACATGCCAAACAGGCCCGCCAACGCGGCCCCGACGGGCACGATGAGCCAAATCGGCATGTGCATGCCCGCAGGAAACGCGGCAGCGATCCACTCAAACGTGTTGGTCAGGTGTGGCGAAGACAGCAGGCCGTACATGTAGGCCCCCACCGCAAAGAAGGCCACATAGCCCAAATCGAGCAAACCGGCATAGCCCACCACGATGTTCAGGCCGATGGCCAACAAGATGTAGAGCAAAGCCATGTCGGCAATGCGCACCCAGGCGTTGCCAAAGATCTGAAGGATCAAGGGCAAGGCGATGAGCGCTGCACCGATCAGAAGGAATTGAAATGTTTTGTTGTTTTTCATGTCGACCTCCATCAAGCGCGATCGGCCACGCGCTCACCCATCAGGCCCGAGGGGCGCAGAGTCAGCACGATGATCAACACGATGAACGCAAAAATGTCGGTGTAATGGCTGCCCAGCACACCGCCCGTCAGTTGGCCGATGTAACCCGAGCCAATGGCTTCGATCAGCCCCAACAAAATGCCGCCGATCACCGCACCCGACAAGTTGCCAATGCCGCCAAACACCGCTGCAGTGAAAGCCTTCAAGCCAGGCAAAAAGCCCATGGCATGTTGTGCTGTGCCGTAGTTGGAAGCGTACATAACGCCCGCAATGGCCGCCAGAATGGCACCGATCACAAAGGTGGCCGAAATCACCATGTCAGGCTTCACGCCCATGAGGCCCGCCACGCGGGGGTTCTCGGCCGTGGCCCGCATGGCGCGGCCCAGGCGGGTGTAGTTGACCAACCACATCAGCACAGCCAATGAGACAGCGGTCACGCCCAAAATCATGATTTGTGTGGGTGTGATGACGACGCCGCCCATGTTGATGGGGGTGCTCGACAGCAATGTGGGGTATGCCTTGTAATTGGGCTTCCAGATGATCATGGCCAGCGTCTGCAGCAAGATGCTCATGCCGATGGCGGTGATCAGGGGAGCCAACTTGGGGCTGTTGCGCAAAGGTCGGTACGCGATCTTTTCAATGGAAAAATTCAAGACCACGGCCACCACACAAGCGATCAGTGTGGCCAAAATCAGGATGACCCATCCTGGTGCACCCGGCATGGCGTCTCGCATCATGCCGATGGCGGTCCAGCTCGTCAAAGCCCCCACCATCAGCACTTCACCGTGTGCAAAATTGATCAAGTTGATGATGCCGTAGACCATGGTGTAGCCCAAGGCCACCAAGGCGTACATGCTGCCCATGACCAGGCCGTTGATGACCTGCTGGAAGAAGACGTCCATATATTTCTCCGTGTTTTGACCTGCGCTTAGCAGGTCTTCGCGTCGGTTGTTGTTATCAAGTCAGGCACACCTTTTGGGCAAGCCCTGACCACTAGCAAAAAACCCGCCAGATCTGCGCAACATCGGGCGGGGTGGCGGGATTGTAGTGAAAGAAAGTATCGCGTCAGTATTCAATTTGCTCGGGAATTACCCTGTGCCCGAATTTCTCTTTCGCAGTTCTTCCAGTTTGTCCGCAATTTTGATCTCTAACCCCCTGCGCACAGGCCTGTAAAAGCCTGGTTCGGCCATGCCGTCGGGCAAATAGCGCTCACCCGCCGCAAAGCCGCCTTCTTCGTCGTGCGCGTAGCGATAGCCCTTGCCGTAATCCAGGTTTTTCATCAGCTGGGTCGGGGCATTGCGCAAGTGCATGGGCACCGGGCGGGTACCGTCTTTTTTGACGAATGCCTTGGCCTCGTTGAAGGCTTTGTAAGCGGCATTTGATTTGGGGGCCATGGCCAAATAAATCACGCACTGCGCCAGCGTCAACTCGCCCTCGGGACTGCCCAGGCGCTCGTACACATCGGCGGCGTCCAGCGCCATGCGCAGGGCACGCGGATCGGCCAAGCCAATGTCTTCGCTGGCCATGCGGATCAATCGCCTGGCCATGTAGCGCGGGTCTGCACCACCATCGAGCATGCGGACGAACCAATACAGGGCGGCATCGGGGTCTGAGCCACGCACGGACTTGTGCAAGGCACTGATGGTGTCGTAGAACTGCTCGCCGCCTTTGTCGTAGCGGCGCATGCGTTCACCCAAGACCCGCATCAACCAGGTGTCCGTGACCGGATCGATGGCCTCTTGCTTGGCCGCCATGGACAAGGTTTCGAGCGTGTTGAGCAAGCGCCTGGCATCGCCATCGGCATAGGCCAGCAAACGGGCCAGCGCCTCGGGCTCGATTGAAGGAATCGCGTTGATACCTTGCGCCCGAACCACGATTTTTTGCAGGTCGTCTTCGGACAAGGGCTGAAGCACGTACACGGCAGCCCGCGAGAGCAAGGCCGAATTCACCTCGAAAGAAGGGTTTTCGGTGGTGGCACCAATGAAAGTAAACAAGCCGCTTTCAACGTGCGGCAAAAACGCGTCTTGCTGGCTTTTGTTGAAGCGGTGCACCTCGTCCACAAACATGATGGTGCGCTGCGGATGCAGGCCAGTGCGGGCAGCCTCGGCCTTTTCAACCGCTTCACGGATGTCTTTGACACCGCCTAAAACAGCGCTGATGCTCAAGAATTGGGCATCAAATGCATCGGCCATCAAGCGGGCAATGGTGGTTTTACCCACCCCCGGCGGGCCCCACAAAATACAGCTGTGCGGCTGGCCCGACTCGAACGCCAAACGCAAGGCCATGCCCTCACCCAGCAAATGCTGCTGGCCAATCACCTCACCCAGGTGCTTTGGACGCAGGCGCTCGGCCAACGGGGCATGGGGCGACAAATTGACAGCTTTCATCCGACCTGCTCACACATCAAGGCTTGATCACATCAACACCGGCAGGGACTTTGAATGCAAATGTATGGGCAGGCAAGGTCGGGTTGATCTCAAAACCCGAGAACGTCAGCACCGAACGCTGGCCCAGGTTGTCCTGCACATCCAGCACGGCCAATTCAGGCCCTGCGGCCGCAGAACGCAAACCCACCATCACAGCGCGAATTTGCCCGTCCGGCGATTGAGGCGTGGCACGCACCCACTGCAACCCATCCCGTTCGGGCTCGGGTGCGAATTGAAAATCGGCTTTCAAGGCTTGCAAGTCCGATGCGGCCGTCAACAAGGCGGCCGGGGTCGAGCCCAGCACCTGCGACTGCTTGCGCGCAGTGACCTGGTTCAACTCGACATCGTGCAGCCAAAGTGTTTGGCCATCGGCCACCAAGGTTTGCACAAAAGGCTTGCGGTAATCAAAGCGAAACTTGCCTGGCCGCTGGAATTCAAAACTGCCACTGGATGTTTTGGTGCGAGGCACCTGCCCGGCCTTGCTGGGCGAAGTGACCACCTGCGTGAACTGCGCACGCCCGCTGCGGGCTTGTTTCATGAACTGGGCCAACAGGTCAACGCCATCGGCTTGGGCATGAACGCCCAAAGCCATGGTCGACACGGCCAACAAGCCCTTGCCCATGAATACCAGCACCGTGCGGCGCGACCCAAATTTGTTTTGCATCGTGGTCACTCGGCCCGTGCAGGGACCAATATTTCACGCTGACCGCTGCCGCTCATGCTGCTGACCAAGCCGGCTTTTTCCATGTCCTCCACCAAGCGGGCTGCACGGTTGTAGCCGATCTTGAGATGACGCTGGACCAAGGAGATGCTGGCTTTGCGGTTCTTCAGGACCACCTCGACCGCTTGGTCGTACATCGGGTCTTTTTCTGCGTTGTCGCCCTCGCCCAGCATGCCGCCATCGTCGTCCACCGTGCCGCCTTCGAGCACGCCTTCGATGTAATCGGGCGCACCCTGGCTTTTGAGGTAGTTCACCACGCGGTGCACTTCTTCATCACTGACAAAAGCACCGTGTACACGGATCGGAAAACCGGTGCCCGAAGGCATGTACAGCATGTCGCCCATGCCCAACAAGGCTTCGGCCCCCATTTGGTCGAGGATGGTGCGGCTGTCAATCTTGCTCGACACTTGAAACGCGATGCGGGTTGGGATATTGGCCTTGATCAGGCCGGTGATCACGTCCACGCTGGGGCGCTGTGTGGCCAAGATCAAGTGGATACCGGCCGCGCGGGCTTTTTGGGCCAGACGGGCGATCAACTCTTCGATCTTCTTGCCCACCACCATCATCAAATCGGCCAACTCGTCGATCACCACCACGATGTGCGGCAAACGCTTGAGCGGCTCGGGATCGTCTGGGGTCAGGCTGAACGGGTTGTAGATGAACTCTTCACGGGCCGTGGCTTCGTCAATCTTGACGTTGTAACCGGCCAAATTGCGCACGCCCATCTTGCTCATCAGCTTGTAGCGCTTTTCCATCTCGGCCACACACCAGTTGAGGCCGTGCGCGGCCTGGCGCATGTCGGTGACCACCGGGGCCAGCAGGTGCGGAATACCTTCGTAGACCGACATCTCCAGCATCTTGGGGTCGATCATCAGCAAGCGCACATCGCGGGCTTCGGCCTTGTAGAGCAACGACAAAATCATGGCGTTGATACCGACCGACTTACCCGAGCCGGTGGTACCCGCCACCAACACGTGGGGCATCTTGGCCAGATCGGCCACCACCGGGTTGCCAATGATGTCCTTGCCCAGCCCCATGGTCAGCATGGACTTGGCCTCGTGATAGACCTGAGAGCCCAATATTTCGCTCAGCTTGATCGACTGGCGTTTGGCATTGGGCAACTCCAGCGCCATGAAGTTTTTGCCAGGAATGGTTTCGATCACTCGAATCGACACCAGGCTGAGCGAACGCGCCAAGTCTTTGGCCAGGTTCACCACCTGCGAGCCTTTGACGCCCGTGGCAGGCTCAATCTCGTAACGCGTAATCACAGGGCCTGGGGCCGCAGCCACCACGCGCACCTCGACACCAAAATCCTTGAGCTTTTTCTCAATCAGGCGACTGGTCATCTCCAGCGTCTCGGGCGACACTGTTTCTTGCCGGATCGACAGACTGTCGAGCAAATCCACTTGCGGCAGCTTGCTGTCGGGCAATTCTGTGAACAGTGGTTTTTGACGCTCTTTGACCACCCGGTCACTGCGCGGCACATCCATGACGGCAGGCTCAATCACCATCGCTGGGGGCTGCGGTGCAGGGATTGGCAACGGCTCCAGATCCAGCTGCCCCCCAGGCGCTGGGGCCAAAGGGTCCATGTCCCACTGCGGCTCAATGGCTTGCTTGGGCATGGCTTGTTGACGTTCGCGCAAAGCCTGCTGGCCCAGTGCCAAGTCTTCCTGAATTTCTCGCTTTTCGTGGCGGGACTGGATCAAGCCATCAATGCGCCCGCCCACCACCTCGGCCAGCTGGCCCCAAGAAAAGCGGAACACCATCGCAACGCCCGAGACCACCAGCGCGATCCCCACCAATGCCGCACCCGTAAAGCCAAACCAGCGCACGCTGACTGTGCCCACCAAATAACCCAATGCGCCGCCACTGTGGCCAGGCAAATGCGCCTCCAAGCGGTACAAACGGGCCCACTCGATGCTGGCGCTTGCCGACAGCAAAACCAGCAAGCCGATCCAGAAAGTCCAACGACTGCGCCGCTCGTGGGCCGCAGGGGACGTGTCCTCTCCCGCTGAACCTCTCATCCAGCGAGCCAGACCCACCAACCAGGCGCGCGCAGCTGCAGCCAGACACCACCAAACGGAATAGCCGAGTCCAAAATAAGCCAGGTCAGCCAACAAGGCCCCGCCCCGACCAATCCAGTTGCGTACCGTTTGTCCGCTGCCAGAGGTGGACCAGGCAGGATCGGATGCTTGATAACTCAGCAAAGCCAAAATGCACAACAAAAGCAATGCGCCGCCCATCAACAAAGCGATTTCTTGGGCAAATCGCGCCCAAAACGTTTGAGGTTCCTCAACCTCCTTGGCTCGGGCCGTGGGGTTGATCAATGTGTGCAGTGAATAGGTCATAAATTAGGCCTCAAGCTTACCCGATCAAGCCCCCGTTCAGACAGCCCACGCGCCTGCATGAAACCTTCTCGGCCTGCTGACTTTGGTGGTTTCTTACAATCACCTCATCCGATGCATTGCATTGACTTTGTATTTCAACCGACCGCCTAACCCGATTGCACACCATGTCCGCCACATCCAAACACGCCCAAGTCCTGATCCTCGGCTCCGGCCCTGCCGGTTACACCGCCGCCGTTTACGCCGCTCGCGCCAACCTGAAGCCTTTGTTGATCACCGGCATGGCCCAAGGCGGCCAGCTCATGACCACGACCGAAGTCGACAACTGGCCTGCTGACGTGAATGGCGTGCAGGGCCCCGAGCTGATGCAGCGCTTCCAGGAGCACGCCGAGCGCTTCAACACCGAAATCGTGTTCGACCACATCCACACCGTCAAACTCGACCAGCGTCCATTCACCCTCATCGGTGACAGCGGGACCTACACCTGCGATTCGCTGATCATCGCCACAGGCGCTTCGGCCAAATACCTGGGTCTGCCTTCCGAAACCGCCTTCATGGGACGAGGCGTGAGCGGCTGCGCCACCTGCGACGGCTTTTTCTACCGCGAACAGCTGTGCTGCGTGGTCGGTGGCGGCAACACCGCCGTCGAAGAAGCCCTCTACCTGTCCAACATCGCCAGCACGGTCTATTTGATTCACCGCCGCGACAAGTTCAAGGCCGAACCGATCTTGGTCGACAAGCTGATGGAGAAGGTCGCTGCAGGCAAGATCGTGCTCAAAACCTTCCAAACTCTGGAAGAAGTGCTGGGTGACGCATCGGGCGTGACGGGCGTGCGCCTGAAAAGCACGGTGGATGGCAGCTTGCATGACATCGAACTCAAAGGCTGCTTCATTGCCATCGGGCACGCCCCCAACACCGAAATTTTCCAGGGCCAACTCGAACTGGAAAACGGCTACATCGTGACCCAAAGCGGTTTGAAAGGTTTTGCCACCCAAACCTCGGTACCCGGTGTTTTCGCTGCCGGCGATGTGCAAGACCACGTTTACCGCCAGGCCATCACCAGTGCCGGCACGGGCTGCATGGCCGCGCTGGATGCTCAGCGCTTTCTGGAACAAAACAACGGTTGACGGCTGCACCTTGGTCAGTACAGCAGGCTGAAAGGGCGCTTGGGTGCCGCCTGCGCACCTGAGCAAAGGCGTTGCGGGTGCCTGCTGGGATGATGTGGCAAAGCGAAGCGCCTCTGAACCCCGGCAGGCACCCGCAACGCCTCAGCAGCGCGGGCAAACCAAACATCCATTTGTCACAAACCCCAACCCAAGAGCCCAAGCCCCGGCTTTCTGGCTATAATCCAAGGCTTTGCTGCTTCTGCCCGGACTTTTCGACCGGGATCACAGAGTCAGCGATCTGGGATACCGCCACCCATCTTGGCGAGGTGAGGCTGGAACGCCAGGCCCCATGCAGTTCTGCATGAGACCCATCGGCACCAGCTGTTTTAAAAGTATCGGAGTGTCCACATGGCACGCGTTTGCGACGTAACGGGCAAAGGCCCAATGACGGGAAACAACGTTTCCCACGCCAACAACAAAACCAAGCGCCGGTTCCTGCCGAACCTGCAATACCGTC
>JAGNWH010000001.1:0-125146 GCA_017986055.1 Limnohabitans sp.
CGCTCAGCCGGGACATTTTGGCGGTGGCAGAAGCCGGGGCCGAGTTGGGCCAACGCATGGCGCAGGTCGGCAACTGGAGTCGTGCACGCCAAATTCAGGAAGAGCTGCCGCTGTGGGAGGCCCGTACACGCTTGGACAATGCCCAGTTGCAAGCTGAGCGCGCAAGCCATGCGCTGTGGCAACGCGTCGGTGCTGGTATGACGGTGCAGGCGATGGCGCAGCAGTTGCCCTTGCATTTACCCTTGCATTTGCCGAAGCTGCTGACAGACAGAACGTCGGCGCAAACGTCGGCGCAAATGGCAGAGCAAGTGCCTGTTCTGGTGACATCGGGTGTGCCTGAGGTGCAAGCGCTTGGCCCGCTGGCCGATGTGGCGGCTTTGCAGGCGCAGGCACTCCAGGCCAATTTGCGCTGGGTTTTGGACGACTTGCAGGCCCAACGCCTGATGGCAGGGCTGGGGCTGAGCGCAGCAGACTTGCAAGCGGCAGAAAAAGCCCTGAGCGAACAGGCGGGCCAAGATGCACCGTTGTGGAACCCGCGTGCCCTTCGCTGGGGCCACGAGGTGGAGGCCGCTTGGCAAGCGCGCCGACAGGCCGATCGGCTGGCACGCCAGGTGCGGGCCGATGTGCAAGTGGCGGTGACCGCTTTGCAGGTGGCCCTGCAGACGGCGCACAACACGCAGGCCGAAGTGCTGCGTTTGCACACCGAGCTCTTGCAAGAAACCGGGCTGCGTTACAACGGCATGCTCAAAAGCACTTGGGACTTGTTGGCCAGCGCCCGCACCCGCATCGACAGCGTAGCCGCGGCCTTGCAAGCGCAGCGCCAGGCCTGGTTGGCACAAGCCGACCTGTCCGCCGTACTGGCTGGCCTGCCTTATGCGCCGGGCACCGATGCCGCTGACACGTCCAAACCCACCAACCCCAACACCGCAGGACACTGACCATGCAACGCCGAGATTTTTTTCACAAAGCCATGGCCGCCGCAGGCAGCGTGGCCGGTACTGTGGCAGGGGCTGCTGTCGCCACTACGGCTGTCAGCCGCAGCGCATTGGCCGCCTTGCCCGAGCCCGTCATTCAGACCCGCCCCGACACCGCGCCGCCTTGGACCCCTCCGGGCGTGACGGGCGCAGGGCGTCCCTACAAGCCGGTGGTCACCCTGAACGGTTGGACCTTGCCCTTTCGCATGAAGGATGGTGTGAAAGAGTTCCACCTGGTGGCCGAGCCGGTGGTGCGCGAAATGGCACCGGGCTTTGTCGTCAACATGTGGGGTTACAACGGCCAAAGTCCCGGCCCGACCATCGAGGTGGTTGAGGGCGACAAGGTGCGCATTTATGTGACGAACAAATTGCCCGAGCACACCACCGTGCACTGGCACGGCCAGCGCCTGCCCAATGGCATGGACGGCGTGGGAGGCTTGAACCAAAGGCAGATCCCCGTGGGCAAAACCTGGGTTTACGAGTTTGTGGCGCGACGCCCCGGCACCTTCATGTACCACCCGCACGCTGACGAGATGACGCAAATGGCCATGGGCATGATGGGCCTGTGGATCACCCACCCCAAAGGCCCGCATCCGCTGATCGCCGAGGTGGACCGCGATTACGCGTTTTTGCTCAACGCGTTTGATGTGACGCCGGGTGCCAAAACGCCCAACGTCAACACCATGCTGGACCAGAACATCTGGAGCTGGAACAGCCGCGTGTTCCCGGGCATCAGCCCGCTGGTGGCACGCCTGCACGACCGGGTGCGCGTGCGCGTGGGCAACCTGACCATGACCAACCACCCGGTGCACATCCATGGCATTGAGTTCGAGGTGACCGGCACCGACGGCGGCCCCGTGCCCAAAACGGCGCGTTGGCCCGAGGTGACCACCGACGTGGCCGTGGGCCAAATGCGGCAGCTGGAGTTTGTCGCTGACGAGCCCGGCGACTGGGCCATGCACTGCCACAAGAGCCACCACACCATGGGGGCCATGGGCCACGATGTGCCCACCATGATCGGTGTGGACCATCGGGGTCTGGTGCAAAAAATCGGCAAACTCATTCCCGACTACATGGTCATGGGTGAGCGGGGCATGGCCGATATGGGCGAAATGGAAATGGAGTTGCCCGCCAACACCTTTCCCATGATGACCGGCACCGGCCCTTATGGCCCGGTGGAGATGGGCGGCATGTTCACCACGCTCAAAGTGCGGGCTGAGCAAAAGCGCGGTGATTACAGTGACCCCGGCGATTACAAACAACCGTTGGGCACGCAAGCGCATGAATACACGGGCCCGGTGATGGACACGCCGCGTGCGCCGGATGCACCCGCGCCCGCCGCCGCATCTGCTGCATCTGCCGTACCTGCGGCACCTGCTGCCAATGCACGCAAGCCCCAAAGCCACAAACACCACTGAGCACGCGCCTGAGCACCTTCGCCAAGTCGGAGCTTGGGTCTTCACATTCACATTCACTTTTCAGGAATTCCCATGAACAAATCACTGACCTTTTTGTTGTTGAGCGCTGGCCTGCTGGCCCTGCCTGCGGCCCACGCGCATTCGCCTGCTGCCCATCAAGGCCACCATGCCAAAGCCCAGGAAGCCGCACCTGCCGAGCAAAAAGACTGGGGCATCGCAGGCGATCCGAAAAAAGCCATACGCACCATTGAGATCCGCATGAGCGACGACATGCGTTTCGCGCCCAAAGAGATCCAGATCAAGCTGGGCGATACCGTGCGATTGGTGGCAGTGAACGCGGGCAAGACGCTGCACGAGATCGTGATCGGCACGCCGCAAGAGCTGAAAGCGCATGCCGAGATGATGAAAAAGCACCCGGGTATGGAACACGACGAACCCTATATGGCGCACGTGAACGCGGGCCAGAAAGGGGCCATCGTCTGGACCTTCAACCGCGCAGGCAGCTTTGAATTTGCCTGCCTGATTCCAGGCCATTTTGAAGCCGGTATGGTCGGCCGTATCACTGTCAAATAAGGTGTAAAGCCATGACAAATTCGCAATTCACCATCCCTTCAAGACGCCAATGGCTTGCAGCCGCCGCCTTGTTGGCCATCACCGGTTTTCAGCGCACCGCGCTGGCGCAGGCCACCCTGGTGCAAGTTTGGAAAGACCCCAACTGTGGTTGTTGCCAACTGTGGGTAGAGCACCTTCAAGCCAGCGGCTTCAAGGTCGAGGTGCGTGACGTGGGCAACACCGCTGCCCGCAAGCGCTTGGGCATGCCCGAGAAGCTGGGCTCGTGCCACACCGCCACCGTGGGCGGCTACGTCATCGAGGGCCATGTGCCTGCCGCCGACATCCACCGCCTGCTCAAGACGCGGCCTGTTGCTTTGGGTCTGTCGGTGCCCGGTATGCCCATTGGCAGCCCTGGTATGGACGGCCCCGAATACAAAGGCCGAAAAGACGCTTACGACGTGTTGCTGGTGCAAAAAGACGGCAGCACCCAAAGTTTTCAACGCTATCCAGGCCAAGGCCGCATGGCCCAGCGCGGGGGCATGCAAAGAGCCAGTGACGGCGGTGGCGCTGGCGTAGTGGCCTTGCCCTGGGTCAGCGCCGAAGTGCGCCGCATCGACAAGGCCACGCGCAAGGTGGCGCTCAAGCACGCTGAGATCCCCAACCTCGATATGCCGCCCATGAGCATGGTGTTTCAGGTCAAACGCCCTGAGCAGCTTGATGCCTTGCAGGTGGGCCAGAAAGTGCGCTTTCAGGCGGTGCAGGAAAACGGCGCCTACTGGGTGGTCAACATCGAAGCTGCGGCGATGTGAGCTTACGCTGACAGCGGTGGTGATGCCCATGAAAAAAGCCCCGCAAGGCTTTCACCTTGCGGGGCTTTTGGGGTCATGGACCCCGGGTCAAGCCCGGGGTGACAGACAAGGCAGGGTGCACCCGCCTGGTCCTTTTGACCGGCTTGGCATTTACATGCCCATGCCGCCCATACCACCCATGCCGCCCATGTCAGGCATGCCGCCAGCGCCGGACTCTTCTTTTGGCGCTTCGGAAATCATGCACTCGGTGGTCAACATCAAAGAGGCCACAGACGCTGCGTTTTGCAAAGCAGTGCGTGTCACTTTGGTAGGGTCCAGAATGCCCATTTCGATCATGTCGCCGTAGGTGTCGTTGGCGGCGTTGAAGCCGTAGTTGCCTTTGCCGGCCAACACCGCGTTCACCACCACCGATGGCTCGCCACCGGCGTTGTACACGATCTCGCGCAGAGGCGCTTCGATGGCTTTCAACACCAGCTTGATGCCAGCTTCTTGGTCAGCGTTGTCGCCTTTGATGACGCCAGCGGTTTGACGTGCACGCAGCAATGCCACGCCGCCGCCAGCCACGATGCCTTCTTCCACAGCAGCGCGGGTCGCGTGCAGGGCGTCTTCAACGCGGGCTTTCTTTTCTTTCATTTCGACTTCGGTGGCTGCGCCAACCTTGATCACGGCAACACCGCCAGCCAACTTGGCCACGCGCTCTTGCAGCTTTTCGCGGTCGTAGTCAGAAGTGGCTTCTTCGATTTGCACGCGCACTTGTTTGACGCGGGCTTCGATGTCAATAGCTGCACCAGCGCCGTCGATGATGATGGTGTTTTCTTTGCCCACTTCGATGCGCTTGGCTTGGCCCAGATCGGCCAAAGTCACTTTTTCGAGTGTCAAGCCCACTTCTTCAGCGATCACTTTGCCGCCGGTCAAGATAGCGATGTCTTCCAACATGGCTTTGCGACGGTCACCAAAGCCAGGGGCCTTGACAGCCACGACCTTCAAGATGCCGCGGATGGTGTTGACCACCAAAGTCGCCAAGGCTTCGCCTTCGACTTCTTCAGCAATGATCAACAAAGGACGGCCAGCTTTGGCAACGGCTTCCAATGTAGGCAGCAGATCGCGGATGTTGCTGATCTTCTTGTCGAACAACAACACGAAGGGGTTGTCCAGCAAGGCTGCTTGCTTTTCGGGGTTGTTGATGAAGTAAGGCGACAGGTAGCCGCGGTCGAATTGCATGCCTTCAACGATGTCGAGTTCGTTGTCCAAAGACTTGCCGTCTTCGACAGTGATCACGCCTTCTTTGCCCACTTTGTCCATGGCTTTGGCGATGATGTCGCCGATGCTGTGGTCGCTGTTGGCAGAGATCGAGCCGACTTGGGCGATTTCTTTGGTCGTTGTGGTGGCCTTGGTGGCTTTCTTCAACTCTTCGATCAAAGCGGCAACCGCTTTGTCGATGCCGCGCTTCAGGTCCATGGGGTTCATGCCTGCAGCCACGTATTTCATGCCTTCGCGCACGATGGCTTGAGCCAACACGGTCGCGGTGGTTGTGCCGTCACCAGCGTTGTCAGACGTCTTGGAAGCGACTTCCTTGACCATCTGCGCGCCCATGTTTTGCAGCTTGTCTTTGAGTTCGATTTCCTTGGCCACAGACACACCGTCTTTGGTCACGGTAGGGGCGCCGAAAGAACGCTCCAGAACCACGTTACGGCCCTTAGGGCCCAAAGTCACTTTGACCGCGTTGGCCAAAATGTTCACGCCTTCAACCATGCGTGCGCGGGCTTCGCCGCCGAAAATTACGTCTTTTGCTGCCATTTTGATAGCTCCTGAATTAAATTGATTTGATCAGTTGAGGACAGAGCGAACGGGCGCTTCGCGCGTCGTTCGGTCTGTCCCGCAAGTTATTCCACTACCGCGAACAGGTCTTCTTCTTTCATGACCAACAGCTCGTCGCCGTCGACCTTGACGGTCTGGCCGCTGTATTTGCCGAACAACACGCGGTCGCCGACTTTCACGGTCAAGGCTTTCAGATCGCCTTTGTCGTTGGTTTTGCCAGGGCCGACGGCCAAGACTTCACCTTGGTCTGGCTTTTCAGCAGCCGAATCGGGGATCACGATGCCCGAGGCTGTTTTGGTTTCGCTTTCGATACGCTTGACGATCACGCGATCGCCCAAAGGACGCAGTTTCATGGAATCTCCTGGATTTGAAACAAGGGTTGAAAAACAAAAGCACCTGAAAAGGGTGCTGCTGAAATCTGAGGAGAAGGGCGCTTGTTAGCACTCAACTCCATCGAGTGCTAATGATAAGGGCATTTGGACTCATTTCAAGTGCTAAGCCGCCATTGGGGTGTTTTCACGGAGGGTGTTTGTCTCATCCGAATCTGCGTCGTGGGCGTGCGCCGTGCCCAAAAGGTAGCCAAAAACGAGGTCGGTGCTGATGTCGCCCTCAAACAGGCTGATTTTTGGGGACAGGTGCAAAGGGCTGCTGGGCGGCAGTTCTCTGCTGTTGTAAACGACGATGTGGGCGTTGTGCATCAGTTTTTCTTGCAAATCAAGCGGCGAAGCGTGCAGCCACGGAATCCGGGCATCGATGAAAAAAGCCCCCACAGTCTGGTGAATGCCCAACAGATCCAAGGGGTGGGTGATGACCTTGACCTGCTCCCATTGGCCCAATTTGCCCAAAGCGGCGGGTTGGTGCTGGCTGTCGTGCAAAACGCAAATCAAGGGTCTGACGACCTCGGTGGTTGAAGTCTGGCAGCCATGCTGCTTGCAATACTGGCTGAGAGACGAGGACAAAATTCGGCGGTGTCCCCCTTGCGTGATAAAGGCTTTGAAGACGCCGTTTTCCACCATGCGTTGGACGGTGCCTACCGACAGGCCCAGCACTTTGGCTGCTTGGCTGGTGCTGAAATAGGCTTGATTGATGTGGGTGTTTTTCATGGTGGATTCTTCAAGTGAGCCGTGCAAAGAGAGGTTTGAAGTTTTTGGGACCTTTGAATGTTATGGCGCGCTTTGCTGTCGCGGTGGGGCATGAACCGGTAGCGGAATGAACAAAAACAGGTAGCTGCCCCCCGCCTTCTCCGGTTTGTCGATGTCGTTGTCAGTTCAGGGCAAAATCACCCCCCATGCTCAGTTGGTTCCGTTTCTTTTCCCGATGGCCTTTGTGGGCCCTGCACGCTCTTGGCAGCGTGGGGGGCTGGCTGGCTTGGTGTTTTTCGGGGCATTACAGACGTCGGTTTTTGGACAATGCGCGCCGCGCAGGTCTGGGCTGGGGCGCTGTTTGGCAAGCCGTGGGGCAAGCCGGACGCATGTCGGCCGAATTGCCGCGTTTGTGGCTGGGCAGCACGCCGCCCGTGGTTTGGGCCGATGACCGCGCCGCTGTGGAGGCGTATGCCAGCGGCCAAGGCGTGTTGTTCTTGACCCCGCACATGGGTTGCTTCGAGATCACGGCCCAGGCCTTGGCCTTGCGGTTTTCTGCGCAACACGGCCCTTTGACGGTGCTGTACCGCCCCGCCCGCCATGCCGGTTTGGGCGAAGTCATGACGTTGGCCCGCCAGCGCACTGGGCTGGAAGCGGTGCCCACTACTTTGGCGGGCGTTCGGAGCATGATCAAGGCGCTGCGTTCGGGGCGAGCGGTGGGTTTGCTGCCTGACCAGGTTCCGCCTGAAGGCATGGGGCAGTGGGCCCCCTTCTTTGGCCAGTCGGCTTACACCATGACCCTGGCCGCCCGGCTGGCTTTGCAAACCGGTGCCCGCGTGGTGTTGATCTGGGGCGAGCGCTTGCCATGGGGGCGCGGCTACCGTTTGCACACCCAGGCCTTGGGTCATGCCCTGTCAGGCGATCTGGACACTGCGGTGGTGCAGATCAACCAGGCCATGGAGGCCTTGATCCTGCAATGCCCTTCGCAGTACATCTGGGGCTATGCCCGTTACAAGAATCCCCGGCAGGCCCAGGCCTGAGCTGAAATCCCATGGTGAATTTGCTGATCGCTTTTTTGCGCCTTTTTGCGCGCCTGCCTTTGTCTTGGGTCAGGGCTGCTGGCTATGGGCTGGGATGGCTGTTGTGGCATGTGGCTGGCAAGCGCCGCCGGATTGTGCAGGTCAATTTGCAAAAGTGCCTGCCTGAGTTGTCCGCCGCCGAACGCGAGGCTTTGGCCTTTCGGCACTTGATTTCGTTTGGACAGTCGGTGATGGACCGTGCCTGGCTTTGGCATGCGCCCGAGGCTTTGGTGCGGCAACGCCTGCGCTGGGTGGGCGACTTGCCCGCTTTGCAAGCGCCAGGCCCCTTGGTCATGTTTGCCCCGCATTTTGTCGGTCTGGATGCGGGCGGCCTGGCGGTATCGCTGGATGTGCCCGGGCCGGTGGCTTTCATTTTTGTGGGGCAGTCGCGTCCGGCGGTCGAGGCTTGGGTGCGCCAAGGGCGTGAGCGGTCAGGCAATGTACGGCCCTATTTTCGGCATCAGGGCATGCGCCAAATTTTGGCGGGCATCAAAAAAGGCGAGCCTTTGCACCTTTCGCCCGACATGGACTTTGGGCGCACGGAGTCGATTTTTGTGCCCTTCATGGGCGTCGAAAAAGCAGCCACAGTGCCCTCGCTGTCGCGTTTGTCCAAGGTGGTCGGTGCCCGCGTGGTGCCGGTGGTCACGCGCATGACGCCTGCGGGCTACGACATCGAGGTGCATGCGCCACTGGACAACTTCCCCACGGCCGATCTGGTGCAGGACACCACCCGCATGAACGCGCTGCTGGCCGACTGGGTGCGCACCATGCCCGAGCAGTATTACTGGGTGCACAAGCGCTTCAAGACGCGGCCTGAGGGCGAGCCAGGTTTTTACTGAGCGCCACGTTTCATGCGGGCTGTGGCTTCAGGAAGGCCGCTATTTCTGAGCGCACCCGCGCCTCTTGTTCGTGCACCACCCAATGCGTGGCGTGTTCAATGGGCACCACCTTCAGGTCGGCGATGTAAGCGTCCAGCCCCTCGGTCAGGCAGGGCAGCAAAGCCACGTCGTCTTGCGCCCACAGCACCAGCGTGGGCACGTCAATGCGCAGCGCCTCTGGCGGAATCTGCACACCCGAAGCCCCCGGATCTTGTGCGGTGGCTGGCCGCAAGGGCGAAGCGCGGTAGTAATTGAGACCGCCTTGCAGGCCGTGCTGCCAGACTTGGCGGTATTGGGCTTTGACTTCGGGCGTGAGCCAATCCGGATGTGTCGGTGCGCGAAGGCCGTCTGTGGGCGATGCAGCCGTGGCATGTTGGCCGGTCAAAAAAGCAAACAAGCCTTCAAAGTCGTTGGCGGCCAACTGTGCCGCCGCATCGGCTTGGACCAGAAAATTCATGTACGCGCTGGCCGCCTGTTGTGCCGGGTGGCTTTGCAGGGCCTTGAGCAGCGGACCGGGATGGGGCGAGTTGATGATGACCAGTTGGTCCAATTGCTCAGGGTGCTGGTTGACCAGGCTCCAGGCCACAGCGCCGCCCCAGTCGTGGGCCACCAAAGCGGCCAGTGGGGTTGGGCCAGACTCCGCCTCGATCAATGCCACGATGTCCTGCACCAGGTACTTGGCCCGGTAGGCCTTGACGTCTTCGGGGGCGCTGGACCGCTCGTAGCCGCGCAGATTGGGGGCCACGCAGCGGTAGCCGCCGTTTTCGGGCTTTGAAAAGTAGACCAGCAACGCATCCCATACCCAGGCTGCTTCGGGAAAGCCGTGCAGGAACATCAAAACAGGCCGGCCTTTTTCGCCGCAAGCACGGCAGCTCAAGGTGATGCCGTGGGGCAGGTCTTGCTGCCAGGTCTGAATGTCAGGGTGCATCGGGGACACGCGGGATCACTCCTTGTGCGGCGGTGATCCAGTGGGCTCAGCAGCTGGGGTTCACTCGTCCAGGGCTTCGGGTTCTTCTTCGGGCGGCTCGGTTGGGGCAGGTGCAGGCGCCATGCCCGCGGCGGGGTGGGTCCAGTCCCACAGCAGCTTGGCCACCTCGTCCACGCCTTGTTTTTTCAGGGCCGAGAACAGTTTCACCTCGCCGCCACCCGCTTGCAGTCGCGCAATCGACAAGGCCTTGGCCTGCTCGGCGCGGGTGAGCTTGTCGGCTTTGGTCAGGATGATCAAAAACTTCAGGCCTTCTTCGACCCGGGGGCGGATGACTTCGAGCAGGATGTCGTCCAGCTCAGTCAGGCCATGGCGCGGGTCGCACATCATGACGATGCCGGTCAGGTTTTCGCGGCTGACCAAATAGTTGGCCATGACCTGCTGCCAGCGCAGCTTGTCCATTTTGGCCACGGCGGCGTAGCCGTAGCCGGGCAAGTCGGCCAACACCGTGTCGGTGATGCCTTGCTTGCCCAGGGCAAACAGGTTGATGTGCTGGGTGCGGCCCGGTTTTTTGGACGCAAAAGCCAGCTGTTTTTTCTGCGTCAAGGTGTTGATGCAGGTGGACTTGCCTGCATTGGATCGACCCACAAAGGCGATTTCAGGGGTGTCCATCTCGGGCAAATGGTGCAATTGCGCGGCGGTGGTCAGGAAGCGCGCGGTGTGCATCCAGCCCATGGGCGTGACCGCTGCAGGGGTGGCTGGCGCGGCTGGGGTCGAGGTGGGAGAAACGCGGGGGCTGGAGCTCATAAATCAGGGGGCCTTGGGTCGTCAGGAAACTGACGCAGACCTCATTGTAGAATCCTTGGGTTTTGCGCCCATTCTTCCAACTTTTGGACGACGACCATGAAGTCAATTGTTTCTCTCCTGATGTCCGCCACCTTGTCCGCTTTTGTCGCGGGCTCTGCATTGGCTGCTGGCCCTGCGCCGGTGGTGGCCAAGCCCGATCTGGCCAAAGGCGAAGCCGCTTTTGCCATGTGCGTGGCCTGCCACGCCGCTGACGGCAACTCGACCACCCCGGTCAACCCCAAGCTGTCGCAGCAACACCCCGAATACCTGATCAAGCAGTTGCATGAATTCAAGTCAGGCAAACGCGCCAACGCTGTGATGAGCGGCATGGTGGCCGGCTTGAGCGATGACGACATGCGCAACATCAGCTACTGGCTCGCTTCCAAGCAAGCCAAGCCTGGTTTTGCCAAAGAAAAAGACACCGTGGCTTTGGGCGAGCGCATTTACCGTGGTGGCATTCCAGACCGCCAGATCGCCGCTTGCGCCAGCTGCCACTCGCCTAACGGCGCTGGCATGCCTGCCCAGTACCCCCGCATGTCTGGCCAACACGCCGACTACACCGCAGCCCAGCTGGTGCAATTCCGTGACGGTGTTCGCAAGAACAGCGTCCAGATGACCCAGGTCGCCGCCAAGATGAACGACCGCGAAATCAAGGCCGTTTCCGATTACATCGCCGGTCTGCGCTGAGCGGCCACCCGGCCCCCGGCCACGTCACACAGGGCATTCCCCTGAGTGCATGGGGTCTTCAGCCAGTGATCAGCTGCCTGAGCCACAATCGGGTCCCCGGCTGTGACGTGACAATCAAGGTCGGATTTCCGGCCTTTTTTGTTTGTGGCGGGCTTTTGGCCCGCTTTTGTTTGTCTGTGGACACCTTTGCACCATGACGTCTGTAGCTTCCAGCCCTGAATCTGAACGTGACTCGCCCCGCTGGCAAGCTGTGCTGGAGCTCCTGTCGTCGATGCGGTTCGCGATTTCGCTGCTGACCATCATTTGCATTGCGTCGGTCATTGGCACGGTGCTCAAACAAAACGAACCTGCCACCAATTACGTCAACCAGTTCGGGCCTTTTTGGGCCGAATTTTTTGCCACCCTGAAACTGAATGCGGTGTACAGCGCATGGTGGTTTTTGCTGATTTTGGCGTTCTTGGTGCTCAGCACCAGTTTGTGCATTGCGCGCAACACGCCCAAGATCCTGGCCGATCTCAAGACCTACAAAGAAAACATCCGTGAACAAAGCCTGAAGGCTTTTCACCACAAGGCCGAGGGCAGCCTGGACGACGCGCCCGAAGCCGCTGCCCATCGTCTGGGCCAGTTGCTGGCCACTGGCGGTTGGAAGGTCAAGCTGCAATCGCGCGAGACCCCGCAAGGCACCGGCTGGATGCTGGCGGCCAAGGCCGGTGCGGCCAACAAACTCGGTTACATCGCCGCGCACTCGGCCATTGTGTTGGTGTGCGTGGGCGGTTTGCTCGATGGCGATTTGATGGTGCGTGCCCAGATGTGGTTTGGCGGCAAGGCTGTTTACAGCGGTGGCGGGCTGATCGCCGATGTGCCCGCGCAGCACCGCCTGTCGGAGCGCAACCCGGCTTTCCGAGGCAATCTGATGGTGGCCGAAGACACGGCCTCGAGCACCGCCATCCTGAGCCAGTCCAGCGGCATCTTGTTGCAAGACCTGCCCTTTACGATCGAACTCAAAAAGTTCATCGTCGAGTATTACTCGACCGGCATGCCCAAGCTGTTTGCCAGCGACATCGTGATCCACGACAAAGCCACGGGCGAGAAAAAAGACGCCCGTGTCGAAGTCAACCACCCGGTCAGCTACAAGGGCATCGAAATTTACCAGTCGAGCTTTGATGACGGTGGCTCCAGCGTCAAGCTGCAGGCCGTGCCCATGGCCGCAGCCACGCGGGCTTTTGAGGTCGACGGCACGATCGGGGGCAGCACCGAGCTGAGCAATGGGCCCGAGAAAATGAGCCTCGAGTTCACCGGCCTTCGCGTCATCAACGTGGAAAACATGTCGGGCAACGGCGCACAAGGGCAGGGCGTGGACGTGCGCAAAGTCGATTTGCGCAGCGCCATCGACCAGCGCATGGGCGCGGGCCACAAAACCACCGAGACCAAAGAACTGCGCAACGTGGGTCCGAGCGTGAGCTACAAGCTGCGCGACGCCGCAGGCCAGGCCCGCGAATACAACAACTACATGCTGCCGGTGGATGCGGGCGACGGCGTGCCGGTGTTTTTGCTGGGCATGCGCGAGAACCCGAGCGAGCCTTATCGCTACTTGCGTCCGCCAGCCGATGAAAATGGCAATCTGGACGGATTCCTCCGCTTGCGTTCGGCTTTGGCCGATGCCAGCTTGCGCGAGCGTGCGGTGCAACGTTATGCCCGCAAGGCGGTCGACCCGCAGCGGCCTGAATTGACGCAGCAATTGGCCGGTTCGGCCTCCCGCGCTTTGGGCTTGTTTGCCGGGCTTGAGTCGGTGCAGGGCAAAAAAGTGGCGGGCTTGCAGGCACTGGCCGATTTTCTGGAAGTCAATGTGCCCGAGGCTGAACGTGCCCGAGCAGGCGAGATGTTTGTGCGCATCCTGAACGGCACCCTGCTGGAGCTGGATGCCGTGGCGCGTGAGCAGGCGGCCGCCAAACCGTTGCCCGCTGACAAGGTGCAAGGCTTCATGTCGCAGTCGGTGCTGGCGCTGTCCGATGCGCCGTTTTACCCCGCACCCATGACGTTCTTGCTGAAAGACTTCAAGCAGGTCCAGGCCAGCGTGTTCCAGGTGGCCAGAGCCCCAGGCAAAAATGTGGTTTATTTGGGCTGCTTTTTTCTGATCCTGGGTGTTTTTGCGATGCTCTACGTGCGTGAGCGCCGCCTGTGGGTGTGGCTGGCCCCCCAAGCGGGTGGCTCGCAAGCCACCTTGGCCCTGTCGTCCAATCGCAAAACCATGGACATGGACCGTGAATTTGACCAACTGAGTGCCCGTTTGCTGGGACGTCCCGAGAAAAACCAATGACGACTACTGTGACTTTGAACCCCGGTTACTTCTCTCGCCGCAGTGCCCTTGACTGGGGCTTTGCCGTGCTGGCGCTGCTGGGCATGGTGTTTGCCTTTAGCCGTTACAGCCAGGCGATGGACGTGTACGAGCAAGGCATCTTGGTGGCCAGTGTGCCTGCGGCTGTTGCCCTGGCCTGGTTTTGGCGCCCTATGCGCACGCTGATGCTGGTGGTGGCGGGCTTGTCCTTGTTCGCCATCAACGCCTATCAGGGCGATTTGGCGCGTGCCGAGCAGGTGTTCTGGCTCAAGTATTTCCTGTCCAGCCAATCCGCCATTTTGTGGATGAGCATGGTGTTTTTCATCAGCACCGTGTTTTATTGGGCGGGCATGTTCATTCGCGGACAAGGCGATACCCTTGAAAGCTTGGGCAGCCGCATGGCCTGGGTCGGTGTGGCGCTGGCCTTGATCGGCACCATGGTGCGCTGGTACGAGAGCTACCTGATCGGTGCCGATGTGGGCCACATTCCGGTCAGCAATCTGTACGAAGTCTTCGTCATGTTTTGCTGGATGACGGCAGGCTTTTACTTGTACTACGAAGACCATTACCGCACCCGCGCCTTGGGCGCTTTTGTGATGCTGGTGGTCAGTGCAGCGGTTGGCTTTTTGCTTTGGTACACCCTGGTTCGAGAGGCACACGCCATCCAGCCTTTGGTGCCTGCCCTCAAAAGCTGGTGGATGAAGCTGCATGTGCCTGCCAACTTCATTGGTTACGGCACCTTTGCACTGGCGGCGATGGTGGCCTTTGCCTACCTGATCAAGCAAACCGCAGGCGAGACCCGTTGGTACAAGCTCGCGCCCTTGTGGTTGCTGGGCATTGTCTTGTGCTTTGAGCCGGTGGTGTTCCGCAAGTCCCCCACCGAAGGCGGCAGTGGCTACTGGATGGTCTATTTCGGCATTTCGGCCTTGATCGTGGCAGGCATTTTGTTTGGCCGTCGCCGCATTGCCGAGCGCTTGCCCTCTTTTGAAATCTTGGACGATGTGATGTACAAATCCATCGCCGTGGGCTTCGCCTTTTTCACCATCGCCACCGTGCTGGGGGCCTTGTGGGCGGCCGAGGCCTGGGGCGGTTACTGGAGCTGGGACCCGAAAGAAACCTGGGCCTTGATCGTCTGGCTCAACTACGCAGCCTGGTTGCACATGCGCCTGATGAAGGGCCTGCGCGGCACGGTGGCCGCTTGGTGGGCATTGATGGGCTTGGCCGTCACCACCTTTGCGTTCTTGGGTGTCAACATGTTCTTGAGCGGCTTGCACAGCTACGGCACGCTCTGATCGTGCGGTGGCCTGTGCCTTTTGCGGGCAGGGCCATGCCTTAGGCCCTTGTGATCACCGCATGCCCGCGTTGGGCTTGGCTGACAGACGCTGTTTCGACGAGGGTTTCTGAAAAAGTCCAGAATACGACGCTGTCTTTAGCCTTCAACAGGACCGTCCATGATCATTCAGACAGACAACTCAGGTTTTCGGCATCTCGTTGCCAGCGAAATCACCCCCGAATCGGTCTACCAGACTCGGCGCGACCTCATCCGCAACCTGGCCGCAGGCTCTGCGGGCTTGGCTTTGACGGCCTGGGGTGCGCGCGAGGCTCATGCACAAACGCCACGCGCAGGGCAGTTGGCTGCACTGGCTTCGGTGCCATCGGCGGTGCCCGGTGCCTTGACCATGGACAAGCTCACGGCCTACAAAGACGCCACCAGCTACAACAACTTCTACGAATTCGGCACCGACAAATCCGACCCCGCCAAGCGTGCCCACACCCTGGTCACCCAGCCTTGGACGGTGGCGATCGAGGGCTTGGTCAAAAAGCCGGGCCGTTATGGCCTGGAAGACTTGATGAAGCTCAGCGCCATGGAAGAGCGCATTTACCGCCTGCGCTGTGTAGAAGGCTGGTCCATGGTGATCCCTTGGATTGGCTATTCGCTGGCCAACTTGATCCGCAAGGTGGAACCCCAACCGGGTGCTCAATTTGTGGAGTTCATCACCCAGTCTGACCCCAAGACCATGCCGGGTGTGCGCGGTGGCGCGTTGGATTGGCCTTATGTCGAAGCCCTGCGCATGGACGAAGCCATGCACCCCTTGACCCTGCTGGCATTTGGCATGTATGGCGAAGTCATGCCCAAGCAAAACGGGGCCCCGCTGCGTTTGGTGGTGCCTTGGAAATACGGTTTCAAGAGCGGCAAAAGCCTGGTCAAAATCCGTTTCACCGACAAGCAGCCCGTGTCGTCGTGGGAAAAAGCCGCACCGCAAGAATACGGTTTTTATTCCAATGTGAACCCCTTGGTGGACCACCCGCGCTGGAGTCAGGCCACCGAACGCCGCATTGGCGAAGACGGTTTGCTGGCCAAAAAACGCAAAACGCTGATGTTCAACGGCTACGAAGCGCAAGTGGGGCAGCTTTACGCGGGCATGGACTTGAAGAAGTTTTTCTGATGCCGATTCGGGCGCAAGCGTGGCAGGCATGAGAGCGGCCCTCCGTCATCCGGCCGCTTGGTGGGCGCTGTTGTTCACCGGCTTGCTGCCATTTTTCTGCTTGGTCGGATTGACGCTGCAAGACCAGTTGGGGGCCAATCCGACCGAGTATTTGACCCGAGCGACGGGCGATTGGACTTTGCGCAGTTTGTGCGTGGTGCTGGCGGTGACGCCCTTGCGGGTGCTGTCAGGCTGGCCAGAGTGGCTGCGCTTTCGCCGCATGCTGGGCTTGATCACCTATTTTTATGCGGTGTTGCACTTGGCCTGTTATGCCTGGTTTGACATGGGGCTGGACTTGGCCGATATCTTGGCCGACATCCCCAAGCGCACCTTCATTTTGGTGGGCTTTGCCGCTTGGTTGTTGCTGACGGCCATGGCCTTGACCTCATTCAACCGGGCCATTCGCTGGCTTGGCGCGGCCCGTTGGCGGGCACTGCACCGCAGTGTGTATGCCGTGGCCGTGTTGGCGGTGCTGCATTTTTGGTGGATGCGTGCGGGCAAAAACAACTTCGCCGAAGTGCTGGTGTACGCCGCCGTGCTGGCCTTGCTGTTGGCTTGGCGCATTTGGCGTCGCTGGCGTCAAACCCGGCAGCAGGGGTGATGGGCAAGGTGCATCGCACCTTGCACACACCGGTCAGACCAGTTGTTCCAGCGCAAAGGTGTCGAACGCTGATTCGCGTTGACGGATCAAGTGGGCCTGCGTGCCGTCCACCAAAATCTCAGCCGCGCGACCGCGCGTGTTGTAGTTGCTGGCCATGCTCATGCAATAAGCGCCGGCCGACAACACGGCCAAGGTGTCACCGGCTTGCACCAGCAGTTGACGGTCGCGGCCGATCCAGTCGCCGCTTTCACATACCGGCCCCACGATGTCGTACAGCGTGCCATCGGCGCTGGCAGAGCCCGCGCGGGGCGTGACCGGCACGATCTGGTGAAAGGCTTGGTACATCGCAGGGCGGGGCAGGTCGTTCATCGCGGCATCGACGATGCAAAAGTTCTTTTGCTCGCCGGGCTTCAGGTACAGCACTTCCGTCAGGCACACGCCAGCGTTGCCCACCAGCGAGCGGCCTGGCTCGATCATGATGGGGCGCTGGCCGTAACCGCGTGCATCCAGCTTGGCCAACAGTTGTGCCCACAGCGCATCGGCCTCAGGCGGGGTGTCGCCGTTGTAGTTGATGCCCAGTCCACCACCAAAGTCGATGTGCTCGATCGGGATGCCCGCCGCTTCGATCTCGCCCACCAAGTCCAGCACGCGGTCCATGGCGTCCAGGTAAGGCGTGGTTTCGGTGATTTGTGAGCCGATGTGGCAGTCGATGCCCACCACCTTCAGGCCCGGCAAGTGGGCCGCATGGCGGTAGGCGCGCAAGGCGTCTTCGTGGGCAATGCCAAATTTATTGCCTTTGAGGCCCGTCGAAATGTAGGGATGGGTCTTGGCGTCCACATTGGGGTTGACGCGCAAGCTGACCGGGGCTTGCATGCCCAGTTGGAGCGCCACTTCGTTGAGCACGTCGAGTTCGGCTTCGCTTTCGACGTTGAAGCAACCGATGCCCACTTGCAGGGCCTGCTTCATTTCTGCGCGGGTTTTGCCCACGCCCGAAAAAATGACTTTCGCAGGGTCAGCGCCTGCTGCCAGCACGCGGGCCAGTTCGCCGCCCGAGACGGTGTCAAAGCCGCAACCGGCTTCAGCAAAGACTTGCAGCACAGCCAAGGTGGAGTTGGCTTTCATGGCGTAGCAAATTTGGGCCTTGCGCCCGGCAAAGCCGCGCTGGTAGGCGGCCAGCGCCGACAACATGGCCGCTTTCGAATAGACAAAAAGTGGTGTGCCATGTTCGCGGGCCAGGTCGGACAGGCGAACGCCTTCCACCATGAGTTGATCGCCTTGGTAAGCGATGTGGGGTTGGCCTGGCAGGTTGGTGGGGGTGGCAATGGCGTTCATCGTGGTGCGGCAGTGGGTGCTTCGGGGGCAGTGAGGGGGGCGGCGGAAGGCAAATCGGAAGGTGCGTTGGGTTGTGCGGTAGCCGGTGAAGGGGACGCTGACGAGGCAGGCCAGAGCTTCAAGGTTTGAGGCAGGGTGGCCCGACCGGCAGACTCCGGTGTGCTGGGCAAAACCAAGGCCCCTTTTTGACCGCAAGCGGTCAACATCGCCGCACCACCTGCAAGGGCATGCGCCATGACTAGAATCTTCAATACCTTCAACATGCAGCGATTGTAATGACCGACCTTGAATTTCTGGACCAAGCTGAACGCCTGCTCGCGGGCGTGGAGATCAGCAGCGATCGCCTGAACGACGACACCGACGCCGATATCGACAACCAGCGCACCGGGGGCATGGTCACGCTCACCTTTCCTAACCGCAGCCAGATCGTGATCAACCTGCAAAAGCCGCTGCACGAGGTGTGGTTGGCCGCCCGTTGCGGTGGTTTTCATTACAAGTTTGACGGTGCCCACTGGATGGACACCAAGGGGCAGGGTGAGTTTTGGGAAAGCCTGTCGCGTTACGCGTCAGAACAGGCCGGTCAAAGCCTGTTTTTCAAGCCCTGAGCAGGGGGCCAAGCACAAGGCGCAGGCCTTGTGCATTCGGTTGGCCATTGCCTGCCTTCAGTTTCTGAACAAATCCAGAATCCGGTTGCGTTCTTCGGCAGGTGGTATGGCATTGCGGCTTTGGCCCGAACCATCACCACCGGTGCCCAATGTGCTGATCGCACCGCCTTTGGCGTATTCCTCGTACATCCAGTCGCCACCAACGTTCACCAGACCCTCGGGAACGGCGGGCTCTGAAACAGGGATGCTGCGCAAAGCCGTTTCCATGAAATTGATCCAGACAGGCAAGCTCAAGCCGCCGCCCGTTTCGCGGTCACCCAGCTTGCGCGGGGTGTCGTAACCGATCCAGACCACCGCGGCCAGATTTTGTTGGTAGCCCGCAAACCACGCGTCCATTGCGTCGTTGGTGGTGCCGGTTTTGCCATAAATGTCGGGGCGTTTGAGCGTGGCCTGAGCGCGAGCGGCAGTGCCCGAGCGCGTCACTTCTTGCAACAAACTGGTCATCACAAATGCATTGCGTGCGGGAATGGCCGAGGATGCTTCATCCATTTGCACGGCGGCAGGGCTGTCTACCAGTACCCGGTCTTTGAAATCGGTGATGCGTGTGATCAGGTGCGGCTGAACCCGATGGCCGCCGTTGGCGAACACCGAGTAGCCCGTGGCCATTTGCATCGGTGTGACCGAACCCGCGCCCAGCGCCATCGTTAAATAAGCCGGGTGCTTGTCTTCGTCGAAGCCAAAACGGGTGATCCATTCTTGGGCAGGGCGTGCGCCGACCGCTTGCAAGACCCGAATCGAGACCATGTTTTTCGATTTGGCCAAACCGGTGCGCAGGCTCATCGGGCCGTCAAATTTACCGTCGTAGTTTTTGGGCTCCCAAGGCTGCCCGCCTGTCACGCCACTGTCGAAAAACAAGGGCGCATCGTTGACCACGGTGGCTGGTGTGAAGCCTTTTTCCAGCGCCGCTGAATAAATAAAGGGTTTGAAGCTGGAGCCCGGTTGACGCCAGGCTTGAGTGACGTGGTTGAATTTGTTTTTGGCAAAGTCAAAGCCCCCCACCAAGGCGCGGATGGCGCCCGTCTGCGGTGTGAGTGCCACCAAGGCACCTTCGACCTCGGGCAGTTGGGTGATCTCCCAAGCGCCTTTGGCGGTTTGCGTGACGCGGATCAGGGCCCCTCTGCGCACCTGCTTGGCCGGAGGGGTCTTGTCAGAAAGCCCCGATTGCGCTGGCTTGAGGCCATCGCCTGTGATGCTGATTTGCTCACCGTTTTGGCGAACGACCACCACTTTGCGGGGCGAGGCTTCTAGCACCACAGCCGACAGCACATCGCCGTTGTCCGGATGGTCTTCCAGCGCGTCATCGATCGCGTCTTCCATTTTTTTGGCGTCTGCAGGCAGGTCGATGAATATTTCTGGGCCACGGTAAATCTGGCGGCGTTCAAAATCCATGATGCCTTGGCGCAGCGACCTGTAGGCCGCCATTTGCTCGGCCGATTGGACGGTGGTGTACACGTTCAGGCCGCGTGTGTAGGTTTCTTGGCCATATTGGGCAAAGACCATTTGCCGCACGGTTTCGGCCAGGTATTCGGCATGCAGGATTTTTTTGTCCGCCGCAGACCGCAGCTTGAGCGGCTCGGCTTTGGCTGCTTTGGCTTCGGCAGCAGAGATGTACTTGCTGTCTTCCATCCGTTCGATGATGTACAGCTGGCGCGAGCGGGCGCGCTTGGGGTTGCTGATCGGGTTGTAGGCCGATGGGGCTTTGGGCAAGCCCGCCAGCATGGCGGCTTCGGCGATGGTGATGTCTTTCAGTGGTTTGCCAAAGTAAATCTCACACGCCGATGCAAAACCGTAGGCCCGGTTGCCCAAGAAAATCTGGTTCATGTAGATCTCAAGGATCTGGTCCTTGGTCAGCATGTGTTCGAGCTTGTAGGTCAGCAAAATTTCATAAATTTTGCGGGTGTAAGTTTTCTCGGACGACAGGTACACATTGCGGGCCACCTGCATGGTGATGGTCGATGCGCCCTGGCTTTTCACGCGGCCCAGGTTGGCAATGCCCGCCCTCAAAATGCCCAGGTAGTCCACGCCGCCGTGCTGGTAGAAGCGGTTGTCCTCGATGGACAGTACCGCGTCCTTCATCACCTGAGGGATCTCTTTGATGGGCGTGAGGTTGCGGCGCTCTTCGCCAAACTCGCCCATCAGTTGGCCATCTTCCGTGAAAACACGCAGGGGCAACTTCGGCTTGTAATCGGCCAAGTCTGAAATGTCGGGCAAATTGGGGTAAGCAATGACCATGGCCACACCCACCACCATCAGGATGGACACCAGCCCAGCGGCCGCCAAGCCCATCGCCCACACAGCCAATTTGACAAGCCATGACAGAGCGTTTGGCGCTGGGGCCTGCTCTTTGCGAGGTTGCTTTTCTGGAGAGGCGGTGTCTTTGTAGGGCATAGGTGGGCTGTTGGGGCAGCCAACAAGGTGCGGGCTGCTGGCCATTATAAAAATCCTGGGCACAGCGCCAGGAAGTTTTAAAAGAAAAATGAATAAATTGGTTTTAGAAAAATTGTCGCCGAAGCTGATTCATGTTACAAAACCTCTCTTGGAAGGCCATTCCGGCCACTTCCCAGGAGGCTTGGCATGCAGGCATTGGCGCAGTGGTGGCGGCGGTTGACTTCCCGGTCGATCGGTCAAGCGTGGGGTTTGGCCCCGCAGGGGATGGCATGGGCCCTGGTGGGTCTGGCCCGACAAAACCACGAGCTGGCCAGGGTCCACACCACCTTGTCATTGCAGGCACCCGCCCACTCAGGTTTGGTGGATTTAGCTTGGTTGAGCCATGCCTTGCGCCAAAACGGGCGTTTGCGTGGCGGCTTCATGCATCGTTTGAATATGGCTTTGCCTGCCGCCCATTTGCAGGAGGGCATCATTCATTTTCCGGCGCAGTTGCCCAAAGAAGATTGGCCTTATGAGGTGCAGCTGGAGGTGTCTCAGGCGCTCCAGTTGGCACCCGATGAGGTGAGTTTTGACTTTGCACCCGAGCCATTGACCCAGGGCCCGGTGCAGCGAGTTCACTGGATCGGTTGCGCACAGGCGCACATGCTTGAGTTCAAAAACTGCACGCGTGCGGCAGGTTGGCGGTTGGCCGCCGTCGAATCTGAAGCCCAGGCCGCATGGCGTGGCGTTCGCGCCTTGCAGGGCGGCGTGTCCAGCTTGTTGACCCAAGCCCCCCAAGATTGGCAATTTCGACTGAAAAGCCAGAGCAACGCCATACCGGCGAGTGCGCTCATGGATTCAGACGCGGCGATGGAAGAGGCCGTCGGGCAAGTTATGAGCACGCCGACAGGGGCCCGTTTGGTCGCGTCGGGTCTTGCCCTGAAAGCCTGGCAGTGATGCGCGCACTCAACTTGCTGCACTACCCGAGTCTGGCTCGGCAACAAAAGGTGTTCCACCGTTGGTGGAGCAGCCTGGCGGGCTTGTTGTTGGGTGGTGCGGTGGCTTGGGGGTGGTTGCAATGGCAAGACATTCAGACGCTGCGTCTGCGGCAAACGCAAAGCCTCCTGCAAGCGAGCTTGACCACGCGCAATCAGCAGGCCAAAGAAGCCGTGCAGGGCCAAACCCAACTGCGCTTGCAAGCTGCGCAACTGGTGCAGCTGAGGCAGATCGCGCAGCACCAGCAGGCTTGGGCATCGCTGCATGACCTGTTGCAAATGGAAGCCCGGCGCAGCGGTTTGCAATTGGGTCGCTTGCAGTCAGATGCTGAAAAAATCGAATTGCAGGGCACGACCGCCGATGCGGCTGCGATGACCGATGCCCAACAACGGCTGACCGAGCAGCTCGATCATCCCTTGGGTTTGGTGAGCATCACCACCGGGCCCCATGCCAGCGTGGACTTTGTCTGGCAAACCCATTTGCCCGCAGTGCAGGCGGCTTCAAGCGCCCCGCCTTCACGCGCATCGGGACCGCCGCCATGAACACTGATTCAGACCCAAGGGCCCAAATGCCCCAAATGACCCAGATAAGCGGGCTGTCAAGGGATGCCTTGAACTGGCCCCACTGGCAACGCTTGGCTGAACGCTTTTTGCGCCGATGGGGTTTTGCCTTGTCTGGTTTGGTTGTGGGTTTATGGGGTGTTTGGGGGGCTCAGTTGCAGGTCAGCGAGGACCATTCACGCGTCGCGCAGGCGGTAGCGCTTTTGCACCAACAGCTGGCCGCTCTGCCTGCAGGTTTGTCGGGCCCGCCTGCAAAAGCGTTGTCGTCTCACCAGCAGAACATGCTGGCGAGCTTGCCGGGTGAGGCTCGGCAAGGGCAAATCTGGGCCGATTTGCAACAAGCATTGACGGGGCACGGATTGCGCCTGCTGTCTTTGCGCCCATTGCCGCCCACCTTGGCCGATGCGGCTGGCAGGCGTTTGCCCAGCCAAGCGGTAGCGGTGCGTTTGGTGGGCCGTTTTGAGGATTGGTCGAGCGTGTGGTCTACCTTGACGCAAGCTGGACCCGTGTGTTCCATCGACCGGATCAGCGTGGCGGCGACGGCCAACCCGGCAGAGGTCCAGATCGAAGCGGTACTGCGCGTCTGGATCCGCCCTGGTGCCGTGGGCGCGCACACGCTGCAGCCACCTGAGGGGACTTGGCTCGCCTCCGCCACGGCGGCACACCGCCAGTCCGGCCACCTGGAACCGGTCTTGTTTGCGCAGGCCAGGGGTTCAGGGCCACTGGCCGATGGCGCGGTTGTGCGTTTGGCGGATTCGGCCGATCACAGCGACGCAAGCGGATCGGGTGTTGCGGGGGCATCAGGGGCTGCGATTGGGGACGCGAATGCAGTGCCCGAAGACCCCCGTCAGTGGCCATTGGCGCGTGTGCGTTTGATCGGGCTTTGGCAACAAGGCGAGGATCGGCAGGCGATTTTGTCGGCAGGGCCGCATTGGGCTCGAGTGACTCAGGGCCAACGTGTCACGCAAGAAGGGCACCGCGTCGCTGCCATCACCGATGCCGGTGTGAGCTTGCGCTTGGCGCGGGGGCCTTTGTTGGTGCTCGGTTGGGACGAACGGCGTGACGAAACAAAAGACAGGGTAAAGCGATGATGACCTTCAAAAAATCCGGCGCTCGCGGGGGCCTGTGTTGGGGCCTGTGGGGATGCCTGAGTTGTGGCGCCTTCGGTGTTGCCTTGTCGTCAGTGGCGCAAACGCCCGAACCGCTTGCGCCGCAGCCATCGTCGGTGGTCGGTTTGACCTCGGTGGCCCCCGGGCTTGTGCCTGGTTTTGTGCCGGGCGACAAGCCGATCAGCCTGAACTTTCAAAATATCGACATCAAAGCGCTGTTACAGGTGTTTGCTGATTTTTCAGGCCTGAATGTGGTGCCGACCGACAGCGTGAGTGGGCCCGTGAGCGTGCGTTTGAACGATGTGCCGTGGCAGCAAGCCTTGGGCATTGTGTTGCAGTCCAAAGGCCTGGTTTCGCGTCAGGAGGGCCGTGTTTTGTGGGTGGCACCACAAGGCGAATGGGCCTTGCGTGAAAAAAAGCAACTGGACGCCCAAGCTGCACTGGACGCTGTGAGCCCTTTGCAAATGCTGTCCTTGCGTTTGCAATATGCCCGCGCCACCGAAGTGGCGCAGCGTTTGCAAGGTGGCGCAGCAGGCAGCAGCGGGGGGCGTTGGTTGAGTGCTCGCGGCAGTGTCTTGGCCGAGCCACGGACCAACCAGATTTTCATTTCAGACCTGCCCGTTCGTTTGCTGGATATTGAAAAAGTGCTGGCGCAGTTGGATGTGCCGGTGCGGCAGGTCCTGATCGAGGCCCGCATCGTCGAAGCCGATGACCAGTTTGGCCAATCGCTCGGGGTGCGGCTGGGGGCTGGTCTGGCGATCCCCATGAAGGTGCAAGGCCGGTCCAACACCCTGGCCCTGGGTGCCAGCAACCAGCCCGCAGCGGCCGGCACAGTGGCGGGCAATCAGGTCAACCTGCCTGCAGGATTGGCCGGGCAAACGCTCAACAACCCGGCCACTTTTGCCGTATCGCTGTTCAACGCTGCAGCCGATCGGTTCATCAATGTGGAAATTTCGGCTTTGGAGGCAGCAGGTTTGGGCAAGGTGGTGTCGCGGCCCCGCGTGGTCACAGCCGACCAGACCAAGGCCTTGATTGAGCAGGGCACCGAGCTGCCTTATCAAATAGCCGTGGGCACTGGCGTGACCGCCATTTCTTTCAGAAAGGCCAACCTCAAGCTAGAGGTGACGCCCCAAATCACCCCCGATGGTTCTGTTGTGTTGGATGTGGATGTGAACCGCGACAGCGTCGGGCAACTCACGCCGGCGGGTTATGCCATCAACACCAAGCATGTGAAGACCCAGGTGCGGGTGGAAGACGGTGGCACCGTGGTGCTGGGCGGCATTTACGAAGAAACCAACCGCAGCGACGAAGCCAAAGTCCCCGGTTTGGGCGATGTGCCCGGCTTGGGCTGGCTGTTTAAAAACCGCGATCAGACCCGACGCAAAAGCGAGTTGTTGATTTTCCTGACGCCTCGGGTGGTGGCCGATGGCCCTGCCGCACTGCCTCCCTGAAGCGGGGTTCCCTCGGACCTTTGCCCAAAGGGCCGTGCGGGTCAGGCCGGTCGAATACACTTGCAGGCTCTGAAGTGCTGGCCATTTTTGTGTGTGGCCAAGCCGATATTTCCAGTGTGAGACTTCCTTGAGCATCATTTTCGTGGGCCTTCCGGGCTCGGGCAAAACCACCATTGGCCGGCAGCTGGCACGCCGTCTGGGGGTGCCCTTTGTCGATTCCGACCATGTGATCGAGCACCGTCTGGGCTGCTCGATCCGGGAATTCTTTGCCCGCGAAGGTGAAGACAGCTTCCGCGACGTCGAGCAGCAGGTGCTCGACGACCTGACCCAAAACCAAGAGGGCGTGATCGCCACCGGGGGCGGTTCTGTCTTGCGCGAAGCCAACCGCCGCCATTTGCGCGAGCGCGGCCATGTGATTTACCTGCGGTCCACACCCGAAGACGTGTTTCGCCGTGTGCGCCACGACACCGCGCGGCCTTTGCTGCAGGTGGATGACCCGCTCAGCCGTTTGCGTGCGCTGTTTGAGGCGCGCGACCCGCTGTACCGCGATGCTGCCCACTTTGTCATCGAAACCGGTCGCCCTTCGGTGGCCACGCTGGTCAACATGATCGTCATGCAGCTGGAGCTGGCAGGGCATTTGCCTGCCCAAGCCCCAACGCCAGCCCCAACGCCAGCACCCGCGCAGCCTGCCGCCAGCCCCTGAGATGCGTGCCAAAGCCCCTACACTTGGGGGCTATGTCAGAGCACACCCCCACCCTTGAACAGGTCGCCATTTCGCTGGACGACCGCAGTTACGACATCCACATTGGCCAGGGCCTGATGGGCCGCCAAGGCACATGGGCCGGGCTGCCCAAGGCGCAAACGGCCATGATCGTGACCAACGACACGATTGCCCCGATGTACGAAGCCGCTTTGCGCAGCGCCATCACCCCGCATTACAAGCAGGTGCACACCGTGGTCTTGCCCGATGGCGAGGCGCACAAAGACTGGCAGACCCTGAACTTGATTTTTGACGCACTGCTGTCCAAAGGTTGCGACCGCAAGACCGTGTTGTTCGCTTTGGGCGGTGGCGTGATCGGCGACATGACCGGCTTTGCGGCCGCCAGCTACATGCGCGGCGTGCCTTTTGTGCAGGTGCCGACCACGCTCTTGTCGCAGGTCGACTCGTCGGTGGGCGGCAAAACCGCCATCAACCACCCGCTGGGCAAAAACATGATCGGTGCCTTTTACCAGCCGGTGCGCGTGGTCTGTGACCTGAACACTTTGCAAACCCTGCCGCCACGCGAACTGAGCGCGGGCTTGGCCGAAGTCATCAAATACGGCCCGATTGCCGACATGGCCTTTTTGGACTGGATCGAGGCGAACATCGACGCGCTGATCGCACAAGACCCGCAAGCGCTGGCCCATGCGGTCAAGCGCAGCTGCGAGATCAAGGCCTGGGTGGTCGGGCAGGACGAACGCGAAGCGGGCCTGCGGGCCATCTTGAACTTTGGCCACACCTTTGGCCACGCCATCGAAGCCGGTCTGGGCTTTGGCGTTTGGCTGCACGGCGAGGCGGTGGGCTGCGGCATGGTCATGGCGGCCGAGTTGTCACACCGTTTGGGCAAAGTTGATGCCGCTTTTGTCGCGCGTTTGCGTGCCCTGATCGAACGCGCCGGATTGCCTGTGCGTGGCCCAGTCATCGATGCCACCGACAACGCTGGGCACTACATCGAGCACATGCGGCTCGATAAAAAAGCCGTGGGCGGCGACATCCAGTTTGTGGTGATCGACGGCCCCGGCCAAGCCGCCGTGTGTGGTGCACCCGATGCCATGGTGCGCGACGTGATCAACGCCTGCTGCGCCTGAGTGCCTGCCATGTTGCTGAGCGATTTGGCTGAAGTTCCCGTTCAGGCCGCCGGCAGTTTGTCGTTGCTGGCTTGCGACCCGGCTGAAACCCGTGGCCGTCGCCACCCCGAGCCTGCCGCGCCCACGCGCAACGCGTTCCAGCGCGACCGCGACCGCATCGTGCATTCCACCGCGTTTCGGCGTTTGGTCTACAAGACGCAGGTGTTCTTGAACCACGAAGGCGATTTGTTCCGCACGCGGCTGACGCATTCGCTGGAGGTGGCGCAACTGGGCCGCTCTATTGCCCGGGCGCTGGGGCTCAACGAAGATTTGGTGGAGGCCGTGGCGCTGGCGCACGACCTGGGTCACACGCCTTTTGGTCACGCCGGGCAAGACGCGTTGAACGAGTGCATGGCCGAGCACGGGGGCTTTGAGCACAACCTGCAAAGCCTGCGCGTGGTGGACAAACTGGAAGAGCGTTATCCCGCGTTTGACGGCCTGAACCTGAGTTTTGAAACCCGCGAGGGGGTGCTCAAACATTGCTCGCGAGCCAACGCCGAGCATCTGGAGCTGGCCGAGCCGGGCGGGGTGGGGCGGCGCTTCATCGAGCGCACCCAGCCCAGCCTGGAAGCGCAGCTGTGCAATCTGGCCGACGCGATTGCCTACAACGCGCACGACATCGACGATGGTGTCCGCTCGGGCCTGATCAGCACCGAGCAGTTGTTGCAAGTCGAGCTGTTTGCGCATTACCACCATCAGACATTGGCCGAGCACCCGACGTTGGCTCAAAAGCCGCGTCGCCTGCTCTACGAAACCATCCGTCGCATGCTCAGCGATCAGGTGTATGACGTGATCGACACCACCCGCCAAGCTGTGGCCAGGGCGGGCGTGTGCACCTTGGCCGAGGTCCGACTGGCCGGTCCACTGGTGGGCTTTAGCACAGACATGAAGTCGCGCAGCAGCGAGCTCAAAAAGTTTTTGTTTGCGCAGCTCTACCGTCACCCGCAAGTCATGCACACCACGGGTCAGGCGCAGCAAGCGGTGCGCGAATTGTTTGCAGCGTATGTGACGAAACCCGCAGAAATGTCGGCTGACTTTGCCGCCAACCAAGACCTGCATCGCTCAGTGGCCGACTACATCGCCGGCATGACCGACCGCTTTGCCCTGCGTGAACACGAACGCCTGACCGGGCGCAAGCTGTTGTGACCGGGGAATTTTGGGCATGAGCCCACCACGCCATGACCGCGCCGCTTGGCTTGTGGTGCTGGCCGGGGGCGTTGCCGCGTTGCAGGTGGGCAAGCTGCCACCTGCTTTGCCTGCGTTGCAGGCCGAGCTGGGCCTGACGCTGGTGCAATCCGGTTTCCTCTTGTCCATTGTTCAGTTGGCGGGTTTGAGCCTGGCCGTGTTCATGGGCTTGTGGGCCGATGGCATGGGACTCAAACGCAGCATGGTGCGCGGTTTGTGCTTGTTGGCCTTGGCCAGCGCTTGGGGAGGCTTCGCCACATCGGTCACCGCCTTGCTGGCGCTGCGGGCCATCGAAGGCCTCGGGTTTTTGTGGGTCGTCCTGCCCGCGCCTGCCTTGATCCGCCGCTTGGTTTCGCCTGTGCAACTGCCTGCCATGCTGGGCGTGTGGGGTGCGTACATGCCCACGGGCACGGCGCTGGCTTTGCTGATCGGGCCTTTGTTCATTCCGGCCTGGGGTTGGGGCGCGTGGTGGTGGTTGTTTGCGGCCGTGTCGCTGGGCATGGCGGCTTGGCTCTGGCGCAGCGTGCCTGCCGATCTGACCGCCGATGCCGCCTTGGCAGGGCAGGGTGCTTTGCAACGCCTGCGCCGGACTTTGAGTGCGCCCGGCCCTTGGTGGGTGGCGCTCAGTTTTGGCATGTATTCGGGTCAGTGGCTGGCGGTGGTGGGTTTCTTGCCCTCCATTTACGCCGCTGCGGGCGTGAGTGGAGCTTTGCTGGGCGTGCTCACGGCATTGGCGGCAGCGGTAAACATGCTGGGCAATATGGCGTCGGGCCGTTTGCTGCAACGCGCTTGGGCACCTCGCGCTACGCTGTGGCTGGGCTTTGGCGCGATGGCACTGGGCAGCACTGTGGCCTTTGCCTCGTTCACCGAAGGCCTGCCGTGGCTGCGTTTTGCCGGGGTGCTGCTGTTCTCGGGTGTGGGAGGGCTGGTGCCGGGCACCTTGTTCAGTCTGGCGGTGCGCCTGGCCCCGGGTGAACAACAGGTGACCACCACCGTGGGCTGGGTGCAGCAGCTGTCGGCGTTGGGCCAGTTTGTGGGCCCGCCTGTGGTGGCTGCGGTGGCCGCGCGTGCGGGCGGCTGGCAGCTCACGCCGCTGGTCTCGGTGGGGTGTTGCGTGGTCGGCGCGGGCTTGGCTTGGGCGGCTGGGCGAGAGCTGGGGCGACAAACGATGCAGGCACAATCTCGCCCATGACCGATATGAACACCCCCGAAATCGCCGACACCGTTCGCTGGCTCGAACGCGCCGTGATTGGCCTGAACCTCTGCCCATTCGCCAAAGCCCCGCATGTGAAGGGCCAGATCCATTACGTGGTGAGCGAAGCCAAAGGCCTGGAAGGCTTGCGCGACGAGCTGATTGAAGCGCTGCAAGCCATGGCCGCCATGCCCGCCGAAGAGCGTGAGACCGTGCTCTTGATCGTGCCGCAGATGTTGCAGGACTTTCTGGAGTTCAACGATTTTCTGGACGAGGCCGATGCGGTGCTGCAAGAGCTGGACTTGGAAGGTGAATTCCAGGTGGCGAGTTTTCACCCGCAGTTCCAGTTTGCCGACACCGAGCCGGATGACATCGGTAATTTCACCAACCGCTCGCCCTACCCCACGCTGCATTTGCTGCGTGAGGAAAGCATCGACCGGGCGGTGGAGGCTTTTCCTGAAGCCGAAATGATTTACGAAACCAATATGGCGACCCTGGAAAAGCTGGGTGCCGAGGGCTGGAAAAAGCTGGCTGTCGGGCCCACGCCATGAAAACCCCAACACGCGCTCCCAAGACGCCCGCTGCCAGCCCTGACGCATTGCCCCCCGAAGTGCGCCCCGGCCAGTCGGTCGAACTGCTCAAGCAACTGCACATCCTCACGCGCGATGGCAAGCTCAACCAGGATTCGCGTCGCAAGCTCAAACAGGTCTACCACCTGTTCCAGTTCATCGAAAAGCTGCTGCTCGAACTGCCTGCCAGTGACACCGGGCCGACGCTGGCCGACCACGGTGCAGGCAAGTCGTATTTGGGTTTCATCATTTACGACCTGTTTTTCAAAGCGCTGGGCCAAGGCAGCATTTACGGCATCGAGACCCGAAGCGAATTGGTCGAATCGTCCAAAGCGCTGGCCGAGCGGCTGGGTTTTGAGCGCATGCGCTTTTTGAATGTGAGCGTGGTCGAATCCACACAAAGCGACGAACTGCCTGCGCAGATCGACGTGGTCACTGCGCTGCACGCCTGCGATACCGCCACCGACGACGCGATCGCGTTTGGCCTGCAAAAGAAGGCCAAATACATGGTGCTGGTGCCTTGCTGTCAGGCCGAACTGGCCCGGGCGCTGAACCAGAACAAGGCGTTGAATTTGCAGCGCACGCCCTTGGCTGAGTTGTGGCGTCACCCCTTGCACACCCGCGAGGTGGGCAGCCAGCTCACCAACGTGTTGCGCTGCCTTTACCTGGAGTCACAAGGCTATCAAGTCACCGTGACCGAACTGGTGGGCTGGGAGCACAGCATGAAGAATGAACTGATTCTGGCCAAGTACACCGGCCAGAAAAAACGCGCCTCGGGCGAGCGCCTGTTGGCGCTGCTCAAGGAGTTTGGCGTGGAAGGCCTGATGGGCGGGCGTTATCCGCTGGTGGCTGTGGCTGCAGGGGTTCAGCCAGAGCTCGCCTGAAGCTTGGGGCTGTCTGGCAGGCGGCAAAGCCTGCCAGCAGTTTCACTGCGCCTCAATTTTTGCGTCGCGGATGGCCTTGGCCCATTTAGCGGTTTCGGCTTTGGATCGTTGCGCCAGTGCTTCGGGCGAGGCGGGTGCGGTTTCAAAGCCCAAGGCCGAGAAGCGTTCCAGGATGGTTTTGTCGGTGGCGGCGGCGTTCACGGCGGCATTGAGCTTTGTGATCAAGTCAGCCGGGGTGCCTGCGGGCGCAAAGACCGCAAAGTAGGCGATCAGTTCGTAGTCCTTCAGGCCCAGCGCTTCGTTCACGGTAGGTAGCTCGGGGATGGCTTTGGAGCGCTGGGTCGATGTGACGGCCAGGCCACGGATTTTCCCTGCTTTGATCTGGGGCAGCATGACGGCAAAGTCAGCGGTGAACAGGTTCACCTGGCCGCCAATCAGGTCGGTCATGGCGGCGGGGCCGCTTTTGTAAGGCACATTGGTCATCTGGATGCCGGCCATGCTGGCGAGCACTTCGGTGGAGACCAGTTGCGAGGTGCTGGCGCTGGCGAAAGTCACTTGTGTGGGCTTGGATTTGGCCAGATCGACCAATTCCTTCAGGTTTTTGGCGGGCACATCGTTGTTGACGGCCACGATCAGCGGCACCGAGCCCATGTAGGCCACAGGTGCAAAAGCGGTGTCCTGGTCGTAGGGCAGCTTTTTCATCAGGCTTTTCAGCGCGGCGTTCGTGCTGTTGGTGCCGATCAGGATCGTGTAGCCATCGGGTGCCGACTTGGCCACCGCGTCGGCTCCGAGCATGCCGTTCACGCCGGCTTTGTTTTCCACCACCACGGGCTGGCCCAAAGCCTCGGACATTTTTTGGGCAAAGGCGCGTCCGATTTGGTCGGTGGCGCTGCCCGCAGCAAAGGGCACGATGGCCTTGATCGGTTTGTTGGGGTAGGCCTGTGCCATGGCTTGAGAGGCCACAAGGCTCAGGCCCAGGGCGGCAGACAACAAGGTGGCGATGCGCAAACGTTTCATGGGGTCTCCAGTGGGTAAAAAGATCATTCCAGCACAAATGACAGCAGGTGCGCACTCAGGCATTTCCCGTGGGCGTCCAAGGCCAGCGAGCGGGTCACGCCGCCGCCCAGTGCCTGATGCATCACAAAGTTGAGGGCGCCCAGATGGGGCAGGGCATAGCGTTCGACGGGGCCGTGCACGGTGCCGGCAAAGTGGGCTTGCACGCGTTCGGCGGTCAGGGCTTTTTCGAGCAGTGCAAAGTTTTGCGGTTCGTAGACGGTGACCGACAGGGTGGACCGATTGCCTTTGTCTCCGGTGCGTGTGTGGGCGATGTCGCGCAGCAGCATGTCAGTGTCCTTCGGCGTTCAGCAGCACGGTGGAGGGTTGCACGGCGCTGCGTGGCATGAGCACAGCGGCTGCGGCGATGACTTCTCGCACAGAGCGGCTTGCACCGCCGCCTCCGGCGGGTCCATTGGTGTAGAGGGCTTCGACTTCATGCGCCACATGCTGGGCCTGCTGCAAAGTGGGCACGCGCAGGGCCACGCGGGCGCGCACTTCGGTAGGCTCGGCCTTGGCTTGGCCTGAATCAGGTCCAAAGATGGCGTTCACACCGATCAGGTCGTATCGGCTTTCAAAGTGGGCGTAATCGGCTCCGGCCAGCCGTTGGCGTACCAGGTCCAGCGCCAGTTGCCCGCGCGATTGCGCACCCGGTCCGGCATAGCTCATCTGGCCTTCGCCGATGAAGCCATCGCGGTAACCCAGCGTGACTTTGAGCGTGTCGGTGCGAGCGTGGCCATTGCCGCCTGTGACCTGAACCCGGTCGGGTCCGGTTTGCACGAGTTGAACATGAGAGAAATCGGCCACCACATCAGGCTGCAGGTAACGCGCTGGATTTTCAATTTCGTAAAGCAGTTGTTCGGTACAAGTGGCCACCGTGACGCAACCGCCCGAGCCCGCCACTTTGGTGATGACGGCATCGCCCGAAGCGGTGACTTCGGCCAGAGGAAACCCCAGATTGACCATGTCGGGCACATCTTTGAAGCCGGGATCGGCAAAGTAGCCGCCGGTGATCTGGGCTGCGCATTCGAGCAAGTGGCCCACCAGCACGCCCTTGCCCAGCCGCGTCCAGTCGTCTGCTGCCCAGCCGAAGTGGTGCATCAAGGGCGCCAAAAACAGCGCCGGATCGGCCACTCGCCCGGTGATGATGATCTGTGCATCGCTTTGCAAAGCCGCTAGCAAAGCCTCAGCACCCAAATAAGCGTTGGCCGATATCAGCCGGGGTTGCAGGTCGGCCAGTGTCTGAGCAGATTCGAGTATTGGCAGCGACAAGCCGTTTGTGCCAAGCTGGGTCAGCACATCGTCGCCCAGCACCACCGCCACTTTGACTTGGTGTAATCCCAGTTCGCGGGCCACGGCCAACACCGCGTGCCCTGCCTGCAGCGGGTTGGCCGCGCCCATGTTGCTGATGATGCGTGTGCCCTGGCGGATGCAGGCGGGCAATACGGCACGCATGCGAGCGGCGAGCATGGGGTCGAAACCGAGTTCGGGTTGCTGGCTGCGTTCGAGCTGAGCCAGCGCAATCGTGCGTTCGGCCAGGCACTCGAACACCAGATAGTCCAGTTGGCCTTTTTCGGCCAGCGCCACGGCGGGGGGAATGCGGTCGCCCGCATAGCCTGCGCCGACGCCGATGCGGAGGGTTTGCTTGTCCATGTCTTGAGCTTAAACCTGCTCAAGCGGGGCGGCTGTCGCATCAGAGCCTGAATTTAATCGGTTTAATCGGGGTCAGATCCCAATTAAACTGGCCCTCTCTTTCAGGGAATCTCTCAATGGCCCGCCAACCCCGCCTCACCGTTGCCGCTTACCCGCACCATGTCATCCAGCGCGGCAATGACCGCCAGCCCATCGTGCGAGACGATGCCGACCGTGAGCGTTTGCTGGCTTTGTGGCAAGAGCATGCGCAGGCTTTCAAAGTGGCCATTCATGCCTGGGTGATCATGGACAACCACTTTCATTTGTTGGTCACGCCCGAAACGGACGAGGGTTTGCCAAAAATGATGCAGGCGGTGGGCCGGGCCTATGTGCGCTATTTCAATTTGCGCCATCAGCGTACCGGCACATTGTGGGAGGGGCGTTACCGCAGCAATTTGATTGAGAGTGAGCGCTATCTTTTGGCTTGCATGGTCTACATCGACCTGAACCCCGTTCGTGCGGGCATGGTGGCGCAACCGGCGGACTTCAAGTGGTCCAGCCACAGGCACTGTATTGGGCAGGCGAGCGACAAAATGGTGACCCCGCACGCCCTGTTTTGGGGCTTGGGCAACACGCCGTTTGCACGCGAGGCCGCTTATGCCGAGCTGGTTCAGGCGGGTTTGGCCTTGTCCGACAAAGACAAGCTGAGCCGCAGTGCCTTGTCGGGTTGGGCGCTGGGTTCGGCCGAATTTGTGAGCGAGTTGCAGCAATCCACGACGCGCCGCCTTGTGCCGGGCAGGGCCGGTCGACCTTTCAAAAAGACAGTGGATTGAATCTGTCCCCAATTGATTTGCCGTCTTGAATAAGCTGGAATTAATTGGGATCTGACCCCAATTAATTTTCTTGGCATGGATGCTGCTGTGCACTACACTCTTCAGTCTGCGTAAAAACCCTTAGGAGCGCGCCATGACCACGGCATCCGAAAAAGAACATTTCCAATCCACCGGTCTCTATGACCCGGCCAACGAGCACGATGCATGTGGTGTGGGCTTTGTAGCCCACATCAAGGGTCACAAGACCCATGCCATCGTCACGCAAGCGCTCTTGATTTTGCAAAACCTGGACCACCGGGGTGCTGTGGGTGCCGATGCGCTCATGGGCGACGGTGCCGGTATCTTGATTCAGCTGCCCGATGCGCTTTACCGCGACGAAATGGCCAAGCAGGGCATTGCGCTGCCGCCTTTCGGTGAATACGGCGTGGGCATGGTGTTTTTGCCCAAAGAACACGCCTCTCGCATGGCGTGCGAACAAGAGTTGGAACGCGCTGTCAAGGCCGAGGGACAAGTGGTGTTGGGCTGGCGCGATGTGCCGGTCAACCGCGACATGCCCATGTCGCCGCGCGTGCGCGAAAAAGAGCCGGTCATGCGCCAGATCTTCATTGGCCGTGGCGCCGATGTGATCGTGCAAGACGCCCTTGAGCGCAAGTTGTATGTGATCCGCAAAACCGCCAGCGCGGCCATCCAGGCCTTGAATCTGACGCACAGCAACGAGTACTACATCCCCAGCATGTCCAGCCGCACTGCGGTGTACAAGGGCTTGCTGCTGGCCGACCAAGTGGGAACTTATTACCTGGACCTGCAAGACGAGCGTTGCGTCTCGGCCTTGGGTCTGGTGCACCAGCGCTTCTCGACCAACACTTTCCCCGAGTGGCCATTGGCGCACCCTTACCGCTATGTGGCACACAACGGCGAGATCAACACCGTCAAAGGCAACTACAACTGGATGAAGGCCCGCGAAGGTGTGATGTCTTCGCCCGTGTTGGCTGGCGACCTGCAAAAGCTGTACCCCATCAGCTTTGCCGGTCAGTCCGACACCGCCACCTTCGACAACTGCCTTGAACTGCTGACCATGGCGGGCTACCCCATCAGCCAGGCTGTGATGATGATGATCCCAGAGCCATGGGAGCAGCACACCACCATGGACGAGCGCCGCAAGGCCTTCTATGAATACCACGCTGCGATGCTGGAGCCATGGGATGGCCCCGCGTCGATCGTGTTCACCGATGGCCGTCAGATCGGCGCCACACTGGACCGCAACGGTTTGCGTCCATCGCGTTACATCATCACCGACGACGACATGGTCATCATGGGTTCGGAAACCGGCGTGTTGCCGATCCCCGAAAGCAAGATCGTGCGCAAGTGGCGTCTGCAGCCCGGCAAGATGTTCCTGATCGATCTGGAACAAGGTCGCATGATCGACGACGAAGAGCTCAAGTCGAGCCTGGCCAGCAGCAAACCTTACAAGCAGTGGATCGAAAACCTGCGCGTCAAGCTGGACGATGTGGCCGCAGCCCCTGTGGCGGCGGCTTCTGCTGTGCAATTGCTGGACTTGCAACAAGCCTTTGGCACCACGCAAGAAGACATCAAGTTCTTGCTGGCGCCCATGGCCCAAGCGGGTGAAGAAGCGCTGGGCTCCATGGGCAATGACAGCCCGCTGGCCGTCTTGTCCGACAAAAATAAGCCGCTGTACAACTACTTCAAGCAGTTGTTCGCGCAAGTGACCAACCCGCCGATTGACCCGATCCGTGAAGCGATCGTGATGTCGCTGGTGTCCTTCATCGGCCCCAAGCCCAACCTGCTGGACATCAACCAGGTCAACCCGCCCATGCGCCTCGAAGTCAGCCAGCCGGTGCTGGACTTTGCTGACATGGCCAAGCTGCGCAACATCGAGCAAGCCACCAAGGGCAAGTTCAAGAGCGCCACGCTGGACATCACTTACCCAGTGTCGTGGGGGCATGAAGGTGTTGAAGCCAAGCTCGCTTCTTTGTGCGCTGAAGCCGTGGACGCCATCAAGGGCGGCCACAACATTCTGATCATCAGCGACCGCGGTGTGAACGCCACCCAGGTGGCTGTGCCTGCTTTGCTGGCGCTGTCGGCCATTCACCAGCATTTGGTGAGCGAAGGTCTGCGCACCACTGCAGGCTTGGTGGTTGAAACCGGGACCGCCCGCGAAGTGCACCACTTTGCCGTGTTGGCCGGTTACGGTGCCGAAGCCGTGCACCCTTACCTCGCCATGGAAACCCTGGCGGCCATGCACAAGGAATTGTCCGGTGACTTGTCGGCCGAAAAGGCCATCTACAACTACGTCAAGGCGATTGGCAAGGGCTTGTCCAAGATCATGTCCAAGATGGGCGTGAGCACCTACATGTCGTATTGCGGTGCGCAGTTGTTTGAAGCCATCGGCATCAACAGCGCGACCATCAGCAAGTATTTCACCGGCACGGCCAGCCGCGTGGGCGGCATTGGCGTGTTCGAAATCGCCGAAGAAGCCATTCGCATGCACACAGCCGCGTTCGGTGATGACCCCCTGCTGGCCACCATGCTCGATGCAGGTGGCGAATACGCTTGGCGTGCCCGTGGCGAAGAGCACATGTGGACGCCTGACGCGATTGCCAAGTTGCAGCACTCTACCCGTGCCAACAACTTCAACACCTACAAGGAATACGCCCAGATCATCAACGACCAGAGCAAGCGCCACATGACCCTGCGCGGTTTGTTCGAGTTCAAGATCGATCCGTCCAAAGCCATCCCGCTCGAGCAGGTCGAGCCAGCCGCAGAGATCGTCAAGCGCTTCGCCACGGGTGCGATGTCCTTGGGTTCGATTTCTACCGAAGCACACGCCACTCTGGCTGTGGCCATGAACCGCATTGGCGGCAAGAGCAACACCGGTGAAGGCGGTGAAGACTCGGCACGTTACCGCAATGAGCTCAAGGGCATCCCGATCAAGCAGGGTGATTCCTTGAAGAGCGTGATCGGTGCCGAAAACGTCGAAGTCGACTTGCCTTTGCGCGATGGCGACTCTTTGCGTTCACGCATCAAGCAGGTGGCTTCGGGCCGGTTTGGCGTTACCGCCGAATACCTGTCCAGCGCGGATCAGATCCAGATCAAGATGGCTCAGGGCGCCAAGCCCGGTGAAGGCGGTCAGTTGCCGGGTGGCAAAGTGTCCGACTACATCGGCAAGCTGCGCCATTCTGTGCCCGGCGTCGGTTTGATCTCGCCACCGCCCCACCATGACATCTACTCGATCGAGGACTTGGCCCAGCTGATCCACGACCTGAAGAACGTGGCCCCACACAGTGACATCAGCGTCAAGCTGGTGTCTGAAATCGGCGTTGGCACCATCGCTGCCGGTGTGGCCAAGTGCAAGAGCGACCACCTCGTGATCGCGGGTCACGACGGTGGCACGGGCGCATCGCCTTGGTCGTCGGTTAAGCATGCGGGCTCGCCTTGGGAAATCGGCTTGGCCGAAACCCAGCAGACCTTGGTGCTCAACGGTTTGCGCGGTCGCATTCGTGTGCAGGCCGACGGTCAGATGAAGACCGGCCGTGACGTGGCCATCGGTGCCTTGCTGGGCGCAGACGAGTTCGGCTTTGCCACTGCACCGCTGGTGGTCGAGGGCTGCATCATGATGCGCAAGTGCCACCTGAACACCTGCCCGGTGGGCGTGGCCACGCAAGACCCCGAGTTGCGCAAAAAGTTCTCGGGCAAACCCGAGCACGTCGTGAACTACTTCTTCTTCATCGCTGAAGAAGCACGTCAGATCATGGCCCAGTTGGGCATCGCCAAGTTCGACGATCTGGTGGGTCGTGCTGACCTGCTCGACATGAAGATGGGCGTTGAACACTGGAAAGCCAAAGGCTTGGACTTCAGCCGTCTGCTGGCTGTGCCACAAGTGCCTGCCGATGTGGCGGTGCGCCATGTGTCCACTCAGGACCACGGTCTTGAAAAGGCCCTCGACAACGTGTTGATCGCCAAGAGCCGCGCGGCCATTGACAAGGGCGAAAAAGTCCAGTTCATGGAAGTCACCCGCAACGTGAACCGTTCCGTCGGTGCCATGTTGTCCGGTGCCGTGACCAAGGTGCACCCTGAAGGTCTGCCAGACGACACCCTGCGCATCCAGCTGGAAGGCACAGGCGGTCAATCGTTTGGTGCGTTCCTGGCCAAAGGCATCACCTTGTATTTGATCGGTGAAGCCAACGACTACACCGGCAAAGGCCTGTCGGGCGGCCGTGTGGTGGTGCGCCCAAGTCTGGAGTTCCGTGGCGTGGCATCGCAAAACATCATCGTGGGCAACACCGTCATGTACGGCGCCACCAGTGGTGAAGCTTTCTTTGCGGGTGTGGGCGGCGAGCGTTTCGCCGTGCGTTTGTCGGGTGCCACGGCCGTGGTCGAAGGCACTGGCGACCATGGTTGCGAATACATGACTGGCGGCACCGTGGCGGTGCTGGGCAAGACTGGCCGCAACTTCGGTGCAGGTATGAGCGGTGGTTTGGCGTACGTGTATGACGAAGACGGCCAATTTGCGTCGCGTTGCAACACCGCCATGGTCAGCATGGAAAAGGTGCTGAGCACCGCCGAGCAGGAAGCGCAAATTGACCGCAATGTGTGGCACCGTGACCAGACCGACGAAGCGCAGCTGAAGAAATTGCTGGAAGACCACCACAAGTGGACCGGAAGCCAGCGTGCCCGCGAGTTGTTGGACAACTGGGCCACGGCCCGCGCCAAGTTCGTCAAGGTCTTCCCGAACGAATACAAGCGTGCTCTCGGCGAAATCAATGCCCGCAAAGCCGCCAAGGCCACCCAGCCTGTGGCCGCCTGAGCCGAACGTCAAGATTGAAGGAATAGCATCATGGGAAAAATCACAGGCTTCATGGAATTCGAGCGCATCGAAGAAGGTTACAAACCCGTCGCCGAGCGCTTGAAGAACTACGGTGAGTTCGTGATCGGTTTGACCGACGAGCAAGCCAAGAAACAGGCTGCGCGTTGCATGGATTGCGGCACGCCGTTTTGCAACAACGGTTGCCCGGTCAACAACATCATTCCAGACTTCAACAATCTGGTGTTCGAAGGCGACTGGAAAAACGCGATCGAAGTGCTGCACAGCACCAACAACTTCCCCGAGTTCACGGGCCGCATCTGCCCTGCACCATGCGAGGCGGCTTGCGTGGTCAACGTGAACGACGACGCCGTGGGCATCAAGTCGATTGAGCACGCCATCATCGACCGCGCTTGGGCCGAGGGCTGGGTGACACCTCGTCCTGCCAAGGTCAAGACCGGTAAAAAAGTGGCTGTGATTGGTGCGGGCCCCGCTGGCCTCGCTGCAGCACAGCAGCTGGCCCGTGCAGGTCACGATGTGACCTTGTTCGAAAAGAACGACCGTGTGGGCGGCTTGCTGCGCTACGGTATCCCCGACTTCAAGATGGAAAAGACGCACATCGACCGTCGCGTCAAGCAGCTCGAAGCCGAAGGCGTGACCATTCGCACCAGCGTGCTGGTCGGCAGTTGGCCCAAAGACTCCAAGGTCACCAACTGGGCCAAGGAAACCATCTCGGCAGAGCAGCTCAAAAAAGACTTTGACGCGGTGTTGCTGACTGGCGGTTCCGAGCAGTCGCGTGACTTGCCTGTGCCCGGTCGCGATCTGGACGGAATCCACTTTGCGATGGAGTTTTTGCCCCAGCAAAACAAGGTGAATGCGGGCGACAAGCTCAAAGGTCAGTTGCGTGCCGATGGCAAAAACGTCATCGTGATCGGTGGCGGTGACACCGGCTCGGATTGCGTAGGCACATCTAACCGCCACGGTGCCGTCAGCGTCACGCAGTTCGAGGTGATGCCTGAGCCACCCAAAGAAGAAAACCGCCCGCTCACCTGGCCTTACTGGCCCATGAAGCTGCGCACTTCTTCTTCGCACGATGAAGGTTGCACCCGCGAATTTGCGGTATCGACCAAGGAATTCATTGGCGAAAAAGGCAAGGTCACGGGTTTGAAGACGGTGCACGTCGAGTTCAAAGACGGCAAGATGGTCGAGATTCCAGGCTCCGAAAAAGAATACAAAGCCGACTTGGTCTTGTTGGCCATGGGCTTTGTGAACCCGGTCGCGACCGTGCTCGAAGCCTTTGGCGTAGACAAAGATGCCCGTGGCAACGCCAAGGCCAGCACCGACTTCACAGGCGGCTATGCCACCAATGTGGACAAGGTGTTTGCTGCGGGCGACATGCGCCGTGGGCAATCGTTGGTGGTCTGGGCCATTCGCGAAGGTCGTCAGGCCGCACGTTCGGTGGATGAGTTTTTGATGGGCAAGAGCGACCTGCCGCGCTAAGGCTGGCCGGTTCTAGGTAAAATCCCTAGAACACCAAGGTTTACATCGCGTTGACCTTGGGGTCATAACATCACAAGAGCCGGACAACCCGGCTCTTGTTTTTCATGAACACCACATCTGCACCACCCCTTGTTGAATTGCGCGACCTGAGCTTTGGGTACGGCGACCGAGTCATCTTGAAGAACCTGAGCTTCAACGTGCCTCGTGGCCAAGTCACGGCTCTGATGGGGGTGTCTGGCGGGGGTAAAACAACCGTGCTGCGGCTGATAGGTGGTCAGATTCGCGCCAGCCAAGGCCAGATGCTGTTTGATGGGGACGACATCACCACCATGCGCCAGACCGAGCTGTATGCAGCCCGTCGCCGCATGGGCATGCTGTTCCAGTTTGGCGCTTTGTTCACCGACATGAGTGTGTTCGACAACGTGGCCTTCCCCTTGCGCGAGCACACCCGTTTGTCTGAGGACCTGATCCGCGACATCGTGCTCATGAAGCTGGATGCGGTGGGCTTGCGGGGTGCCCGTGACCTGAAACCCTCAGAAATTTCCGGTGGCATGAGCCGCCGTGTGGCCTTGGCTCGCGCCATTGCACTCGACCCCGACCTCATCATGTACGACGAGCCCTTTGCCGGACTCGATCCGATCTCGCTGGGCACGGCAGCACGCCTGATTCGCCGCTTGAACGACAGCTTGGGCATCACCAGCGTGGTCGTGTCGCACGATGTGACCGAGACCTTTGAGATCGCCGACCATGTGGTTATTCTGGCCAATGGCGGTGTGGCAGCGCAAGGCACGCCCGCTGAGTTGCGCGTCAGCACTGACCCCTTGATCCACCAGTTTGTGCATGCGCTCAGCGACGGCCCCGTGCCTTTCCATTACCCGGCCCCCTCGATAGCGCAAGACTACGACCGGAGGGCTGCATGATCACCGCTGTGTTGGGCGCTTTGGGCGCATCCACCCGTCAGATGCTGACGGATTGGGGCTTTGGTGCTCGCCTGTTCTTTAAGTTGGTGGGCATGTCTGGCGCAGCCCTCAAGCGCTTTGGCCTGGTGCGTGACCAAGTGCATTTTTTGGGCAATTATTCGCTGGCCATCATCACCGTGTCGGGCTTGTTTGTGGGCTTTGTGTTGAGTTTGCAGGGCTACTACACCTTGCAACGCTATGGCTCGGCCGAGGCGCTGGGCTTGTTGGTCGCCCTGAGTCTGGTGCGCGAACTCGGGCCTGTGGTGGCGGCCTTGCTTTATGCCGGTCGCGCAGGGGCCTCACTCACGGCCGAGATCGGTCTCATGCGTGCGGGCGAACAACTCACGGCGCTGGAAATGATGGCTGTGGACCCCATTCAGCGCATCCTGGCACCGCGCTTTTGGGGGGGCATCATTGCCTTGCCCCTGTTGGCGGCCGTGTTCAGCGCAGTCGGTATCCTGGGCGGCTATGTGGTGGGTGTGCTGCTGATTGGTGTCGATTCGGGTTCGTTCTGGAGCCAGATGCAAGGCGGCGTTGATGTCTTCAAAGATGTGGGCAACGGCATCATCAAAAGTGTGGTGTTTGCCGTTGCTGTGACTTTCATTGCCTTGCTCCAGGGTTATGTGGCCAAGCCCACGCCCGAGGGTGTGGCCAGTGCCACCACGCGCAGCGTGGTGGTTTCTTCCTTGTCGGTGTTGGGACTGGATTTCATCCTGACCGCGATGATGTTCAGTATTTGAGGAGGACGGCATGCAACGTTCAAAAAATGATGTGTGGGTCGGTTTGTTTGTCTTGTTGGGCGCGGTGGCCGTGCTGTTTCTGGCACTCAAGGCCGCCAACCTGTTGACCTTGAACTTCAACGCCAGCTACGATGTCAGCGCCAAATTTGACAACATTGGTGGCCTCAAACCGGGTGCCGCCGTCAAGAGCGCCGGTGTGGTGGTTGGCCGCGTCAAGAAAATCGAATTTGATGGTGAGTCGTTTCAGGCCAAGGTCACTTTGGCTTTGCAGTCGGAACACGCGTTTCCCCAGGACAGCGCCCTGAAAATCCTCACCAGTGGCCTGCTGGGCGAGCAATACCTGGATGTGTCGCCCGGTGCAGATGAAAAAAATCTGGTAGCCGGTGACCGAATTGGATCGACCCAGTCAGCGGTCATTCTGGAAAACCTGATCAGCCAATTTTTGTTTAGCCAAGCCGAAAAACCGGCGGCAGAAAGTCAAAAACCATGAGCCATTCCATGCGAAGAATTTTGCTGCTGTGCGCTGGCTTCATGGTGTTGGCCTTGCAGGGCTGTGCCAGTGTTCAGCATGCGGACGTGCGCGACCCTTGGGAGTCAATGAACCGAAGTGTTTACAACTTCAACGACGCGCTGGACAACTTGGCCCTCAAGCCTGCAGCGAAGGCCTACACCGCTGTGCTGCCCAGCCCGGTGCGTACGGGCATTCACAATTTTCTGGGTAACCTGGGCGATGTGTGGTCCATGGCCAATAGCGCCCTGCAATTGAAGGGCCAGGCCACAGTCGAGACGCTCATGCGCATCAGCGTGAATACGGTTTTTGGTTTGGGCGGTGTGCTCGATGTGGCCACAGAAATGCGACTTGAGAAACGCAAGGAAGACTTCGGTCAGACCTTGGGTTATTGGGGTGTCAAGCCCGGGCCCTATGTGGTGTTGCCTTTGTTTGGGCCGTCGACTTTGCGAGACACGGTTGCCATGCCGCTCGACATGCAGGGCAACCTCGTGCCGCAATTCAACGATACCGCGACCCGCAACGTTCTGTCCGTGACGGGTGTATTGGATGTACGTTCTGGGCTGCTTCAGACCGTTGATGTCGTCAAGGCGGCCGCCTTGGACCCTTACACATTTGTTCGGGATGGGTATCTGCAAAAACGGATCAATGACATTCACGACGGCAATCCACCGGCGGTTTTTGATTACTCTGAGTCAGAGGCACCCTGAGTTGCACCCATGGCGAGACGGCCTGCCGCTCGTTACAGTTGTTACAAGAGGCCTGCCTCTTGACCGTATAGTTAGCTGATGAAAAACATGTCCGTATTGCCTGTGAACCGCCGCCATCTTTTGACCACCGTCGGTGTTTTGGCGCTGTGCTGCACCGGGGTGCCCGCTTGGGCTGCAGACGAAGCCCCAGAGGCCTTCATCAAGCGCATCACCAACGACACCTTGAGCACCATCAAGGCCGACAAGGCTTTGCGAAATGGCGACATCGGCAAAATCATGCAACTGGTCGACAGCCAACTGATGCCGCATGTGAATTTTCGCCGCATGACCGCATTGGCCACAGGGCCAGCATGGCGAAAAGCCACACCAGAACAGCAAAAACGCCTGCAAGATGAATTCAAGGTTTTGTTGGTGCGCACCTATTCCGGAGCGCTCAGTCAGGTCAGTGACCAGGTCGTGGTGGTCAAGCCTTTGCGTGCAGGCCAAGAAGACAAAAATCTGGTAGTCAACACCGAAGTGCGAGGCAAAGGTGACCCGATCCAGCTGGACTACCGCCTTGAAAAAACGCCCGGAGAAGGTGCTGGCTGGATGATTTTTGACCTGAATGTCCTGGGTGTCTGGTTGGTCGAAAATTACCGCACCCAATTCACCAAAGAAATCAATGCCGGTGGTATCGATGCGCTGATCGCCAGCTTGGCCGCGCGCAATAAAACCAACGCCAAAGCTTCCTGAGTCAGTCAAACATGATCAGCGCATTGACTTTGCCCCAAACCTTGCTGCATGACCAAGCGGACGCTTGTTTGGCCGAGTGGGTGGCGCAATTGCCTCTGGATGCGAAGCCCGACGTTGAAGTGGACGCCTCTGCGTTGGTCGCGTTTGACTCTTCGGCTTTGGCCGTTTTGCTGGGCTTGCGCCGTGTGGTCTTGGCGCACGGCGGTTCATTGCAGATCAGGGGCATGACGTCCCGTCTGCGCGAATTGGCCAGCCTGTACGGTGTGCTTGACTTGCTTGTGCAGGTCTGAATAGCCGGTTTTGGGGTCTTTTTGCCCCGATCCCCCACTATTGCTCTGGGGGCAGTAGGCCAGCACTTAAAATACAGCCCTTCCATGCCCGCGCTCTCATTCCAATCCGTCTCTAAAACCTACCCAGCCAAACAGGCGGGTGCAGCTGCGTTCAAAGCGCTCGACCAGGTCAGCTTTGACGTTCAGGAGGGCGAGTTCTTTGGTCTGCTCGGCCCCAACGGCGCAGGCAAAACCACTTTGATCAGCACCTTGGCAGGCTTGACTCGCGCAAGCCAAGGCAAAGTGCTGGTCCATGGCCACGATGTACAGGCCGACTACGCCACAGCGCGTCGCTTGCTGGGCGTGGTGCCGCAAGAGCTGGTGTTTGACCCTTTTTTCACAGTCCGTGAGTCTTTGCGCATTCAGTCGGGCTATTTCGGTGTCAAGAACAACGACGCCTGGATCGACGAGCTGCTGGACAGCCTGGGCCTGGCCGACAAAGCGGGCTCCAATATGCGCCAACTCTCGGGCGGCATGAAGCGCCGTGTGCTGGTGGCGCAAGCCTTGGTGCACAAACCACGCGTGATCGTGCTCGACGAGCCGACCGCTGGGGTCGATGTCGAGCTGCGTCAGACGCTGTGGCAGTTCATCGCCAAACTCAACAAGCAAGGACACACCGTCTTGCTGACCACCCATTACCTAGAAGAGGCCGAGGCCTTGTGCGGGCGCATCGCCATGCTCAAGCGTGGCCAGTTGCTGGCCTTAGAGCGCACCTCGGATTTGCTGCGCTCGGCCACCAGCCAGGTGCTGCGCTTCAAACTCGATGGCGACTTGCCACCGGCTGTGGCGGCCATGGCCCGCGTGACGGGCCGCATCGTGCAATTGCCGGTGCACAACGCGGTCGAGATCGAAAACCACTTGGCCACCCTGCGTACGGCGGGTTTGGTGGTCGAAGACGTCGAGATCCGACAGGCAGACCTGGAAGACGTGTTTCTGGAAGTCATGAACCGCAAAGGGGTTGCTGCATGAGCACCGCAAAGCCAACCCCTGAATCGCCCGTTTCCGGCGCTGAGCTGCTTGACGTGGCGGTGCATGGCGGATTCATGCTCGGCTGGCAAACCCTTTTATACAAAGAAGTGTTGCGTTTCTGGAAAGTGGCTTTCCAGACTGTGGCCGCGCCCGTGCTGACCTCGGTGCTCTACATGCTGATCTTCGGCCATGTGCTGGAAGACCACGTCAAGGTGTATGACCAAGTGCCTTACACCTCGTTTTTGTTGCCGGGCCTGATCATGATGGGCGTGTTGCAAAACGCCTTTGCCAACAGCTCGTCAAGTTTGGTGCAGAGCAAGATCATGGGCAGTCTGGTGTTTTTGCTGCTCACGCCTTTGTCGCACCGCAGCTGGTTTGTGGCCTATGTGGGCTCGTCGGTGGTGCGTGGTTTGGCCGTGGGTCTGGGTGTCTTTGTCATCACCGGCTGGATGGTCAACATCCACTTTGTGAATCTGCTGTGGATTTTGACTTTCGCCTTGATGGGTGCGGCCATGATGGGCGCTTTGGGTGTGATCGCCGGTCTGTGGGCTGAAAAGTTTGACCAGATGGCCGCGTTCCAGAACTTCATCATCATGCCGATGACCTTTTTGTCGGGTGTGTTTTATTCCATTCATTCTTTGCCGCCGTTTTGGCAAAAAATCAGCCACTTGAACCCGTTTTTCTACATGATTGACGGTTTTCGTTATGGCTTTTTTGGCCAAAGCGATGTCTCACCTTGGACCAGTCTGGCCGTGGTGGGCACCGCCTTGGTGCTCATCAGCAGCCTGACCCTTTACCTTTTGCGCACCGGCTACAAAATCCGGAGCTGAACCCCCATGAACGCAGAGCAACTTCAAGCCATCATCGCCGCAGGCCTCACTTGCACCCACCTCAGTGTGGAGGGCGATGGCCGACATTGGAGCGCCGTGGTGGTGTCAGAAGCCTTTGCCGGCATGCGTCCCATTGCCCGCCACCAACGCGTGTACGCAACGCTGGGCCAAAAAATGCACACCGACGAAGTGCATGCTTTGTCGATGAAGACCTACACGCCCGCCGAGTGGGCCGCGCAAGCGAACTGATCGCTTTTCCCCACTTGAGCCCTCGCTAAAACGCACACTGAGTTGATCCATGGACAAACTGAAAATTCGCGGCGGCAAGCGCCTGCAAGGCACGCTGGATGTGGCGGGTGCCAAAAACGCGGCCTTGCCCGAGTTGTGCGCCGCCTTGTTGAGCGCCGAGCCTGTCACGTTGGCCAATGTGCCGCGTCTGCAAGACGTGTCGACCATGCTCAAGCTGATCCGCAACATGGGCGTGACGGCCGAGCACCATGAAGACGGTCGCGTCACGCTGGATGCGGGTGGCCTGAACAACCCCGAAGCGCCTTACGAATTGGTGAAAACCATGCGCGCTTCGGTGCTGGCACTGGGGCCTTTGCTGGCCCGTTTTGGCCATGCCAAGGTGTCGCTCCCTGGCGGTTGCGCCATCGGTTCGCGCCCGGTGGACCAGCACATCAAGGGCCTGCAGGCCATGGGGGCCGAGATCACGGTGGACCATGGTTACATGCTGGCCAGCTTGGCTGCAGGCCGCACGCGCCTGAAGGGCGCGCACATCACCACCGACATGGTCACCGTGACCGGCACTGAAAACTTCATGATGGCGGCGGCTTTGGCCGAAGGCGAAACCGTGCTCGAAAACGCCGCACAAGAGCCTGAAATTGGCGATCTGGCCGAGATGCTCATCAAGATGGGCGCCAAGATCGAAGGCCACGGCACACGCCGCATCCGCATCCAAGGGGTTGAGCGTTTGCATGGCTGCCAGCACCAAGTGGTGGCCGACCGCATCGAGGCGGGCACGTTCTTGTGCGCGGTCGCTGCCACGGGCGGTGACGTGGTGTTGCGCCACGGCCGTGCCGACCACCTCGAAGTGGTCATCGAAAAACTGCGCGACGCCGGTGCCACCATCGAAGCGGGCGAAGGCTTTATCCGCGTCAAGGCCGATGGCCGCCTGAAGGCGCAGAGCTTTCGCACCACCGAATACCCCGGTTTCCCGACCGACATGCAGGCCCAGTTCATGGCGCTCAACTGCATCTCGCAAGGCACGAGCAAGGTGACCGAGACGATTTTTGAAAACCGCTTCATGCACGTCAACGAGTTGGTGCGCCTGGGTGCTCATATCCAAATCGACGGCAAGGTGTCGGTCATCGAAGGGGTGGATAAATTGTCGGGTGCCATCGTCATGGCCACTGACTTGCGGGCTTCTGCCAGCCTGGTGATTGCCGGTTTGGTGGCCGAAGGCGAAACCATCGTCGACCGCATTTACCACCTGGACCGCGGCTATGACCGCATGGAACTGAAACTGCGCGGCCTGGGGGCCGACATTGAAAGAGTGAAATGATCACGCTGGCCCTGTCCAAAGGACGCATCTTTGACGAAACCCTGCCGCTGCTGCTGGCCGCTGGCATCGAGGTGCTCGAAGACCCCGAAAAATCACGCAAGCTGATCTTGCCCACCAACCAGCCCCATGTGCGCGTGGTGCTGGTGCGTGCCAGCGATGTGCCCACCTATGTGGAGTACGGCGGTGCCGATTTGGGCGTGACCGGTCTCGACACCTTGATCGAGCACGGCGGTCAAGGCCTGTACCAGCCGCTGGACCTGAACATTGCCAAGTGCCGCATGAGCGTGGCCGTGCGTGCTGACTACGACTATGCCAGTGCCGTGCGTACCGGCTCGCGCCTGAAAGTAGCGACCAAATACACCGCGATTGCCCGTGACTTTTTTGCCACCAAGGGTGTGCACGTTGACCTGATCAAGCTCTATGGCAGCATGGAGTTGGCCCCGTTGACTGGCTTGGCCGATGCGATTGTCGATCTGGTGTCGACGGGCAACACGCTCAAGGCCAACCACCTGGTCGAGGTCGAACGCATCATGGACATCAGCTCGCGCTTGGTGGTTAACCAGGCCGCACTCAAGCTCAAGCAAGCGCCGATCCGGGCCATCATCGACGCCTTTGCGGGCGCTGTGAAAAAAGACTGAAAGACATGAACGCTATGGGCCTGCACGCCAAACCCTTGCAACTGAACACGGCTGATGCCGGTTTTGAAGCGGCCTTTGCTGCCCGCCTGCATTGGTCTGCCGATACCGACGCCGCCATTGAGCAGCGCGTGGCCGACATTCTGGCCGATGTGCAAAAGCGTGGCGATGCGGCCGTGCTCGATTACACCCAGCGCTTTGACGGTTTGCAAGCGGCTGATGTTAAGGCGCTGGAGATCACCCAAGCCGAGTTGCAAGCGGCGCTCGACAGCCTTCCGGCTGCACAGCGCGAAGCCTTGCAGGCCGCTGCGGCCCGTGTGCGCAAGTACCACGAGGCACAAAAGAAAGCATCTGGCGAGAGCTGGAGTTACCGCGACGAAGACGGCACCTTGCTGGGCCAAAAAGTCACGCCGCTCGACCGCGTGGGCATTTATGTGCCCGGCGGCAAAGCCGCTTACCCGTCTTCGGTGTTGATGAATGCGATTCCTGCCCATGTGGCCGGAGTGCAAGAGATCATCATGGTGGTGCCCACGCCAGCCGGTGTGCGCAACCCGCTGGTGTTGGCCGCCGCCTGTGTGGCCGGTGTGAGCCGCGCCTTCACAGTGGGCGGTGCACAGGCTGTGGCTGCGCTGGCCTATGGCACAGCCACCATCCCCAAAGTGGACAAGATCACCGGTCCGGGCAATGCCTACGTGGCCAGCGCCAAAAAGCGCGTGTTTGGCACCGTGGGCATCGACATGATCGCGGGCCCCAGCGAAATTCTGGTGCTGGCCGACGGCAGCACACCCGCTGAATGGGTGGCGATGGATTTGTTCAGCCAGGCCGAGCACGACGAACTTGCACAGAGCATTTTGCTGTGCCCCGATGCGACTTACATCGCCGAGGTGCAAGCTGCCATCGACCGCCTGCTGCCCGAGATGCCACGGCGCGAGATCATCGCCAAAAGCCTGAATGACCGAGGCGCATTGATCTTGACGCGCAGCATGGAAGAAGCCTGCGCCATCAGCAACCGCATCGCGCCCGAACACCTTGAGGTGTCCAGCCGCGACCCGCACCGCTGGGAGCCCCTGCTTCGCCACGCGGGCGCGATCTTTTTGGGCGCGTTCACCAGCGAAAGTTTGGGCGACTACTGCGCAGGTCCCAACCACGTGCTGCCCACCAGCGGCACGGCGCGGTTCTCTTCGCCTTTGGGTGTTTATGACTTCCAGAAACGCTCCAGCCTGATCGAGGTCAGCGAAGCCGGTGCTCAGCCCTTGGGCCGCATTGCCGCCGAGCTGGCTTACGGAGAAGGCCTGCAAGCCCATGCCCGCGCTGCCGAGTTGCGTTTGAACCCTGTGCCCCCGATGCGAGATACGAAATGAGCAACGTCAGCCCCAAATTGATGCAACGCATTCGCCAAGACGTGCAGTCCATGCACGCCTACGCCATCCAGGATTCGGCGGGCATGGTCAAGCTTGACGCGATGGAAAACCCGCACAGATTGCCCGTAGATTTGCAAAAGGCTTTGGGCGAGCGGCTGGGTGCCTTGGCGCTGAACCGCTATCCCGATGGCCGCGTGAACGACTTGCGCCACGCGCTCGCCACGCACGCAGGCATGCCCGAAGGCTTCGACATCATGTTGGGCAACGGCTCGGACGAATTGATTTCTCTGCTGGCGCTGGCTTGCGACGTCCCTGGCGCTGCCATCCTCGCCCCGCTGCCGGGCTTTGTGATGTACGCCATGAGCGCCCAACTGCAAGGCCTGGCCTTTCACGGCGTGCCACTCACGGCCGATTTTGAACTCGATGAAACTGCCATGCTGGCCGCCATTGCCGAGCACAAGCCTTCCATCGTTTACCTGGCTTACCCCAACAACCCCACGGGCAATTTGTGGAACGACGATGTGATCGAAAAGATCGTGCTCGCGCAAGGTGCCCAAGGCGGGCTGGTCGTCATGGACGAGGCTTACCAGCCCTTTGCCAGCCGAAGCTACATCGACCGCATCACGCGCCACTCGCATGTGCTTTTGATGCGCACGCTCAGCAAGTTCGGTCTGGCCGGTGTGCGTTTGGGTTACATGGTGGGCCCCAAAGCCTTGGTGGCCGAGGTCGACAAAGTCCGCCCGCCCTACAACATCAGTGTGCTCAATTGCGAGTGCGCCTTGTTTGCCTTGGAGCACGCCGAGGTGTTTGCCGCACAGGCCAAAGACCTGCGCGAACAGCGTGCCCGTTTGCAGCGTGAACTGGCCGCATTGCCCGGCGTGTCGCCGTTCCCAAGCGAAGCCAATATGATTTTGGCCCGCGTGCCCGATGCGGCCAAAACCTTTGAAGGTCTGAAGGCGCACGGTGTGCTGATCAAGAACGTTTCTAAAATGCACCCACTGCTGGCCAATTGCCTGCGCCTGACGGTGGGCACCGCCGCAGAAAACGACCAACTCCTTGCCGCTTTGAAAGCCTCCTTATGAACAGCAGCGCTGACCGCACAGCCAACGTGACCCGCAAGACGGCCGAGACGAACATCCGCGTCGCCATCAACCTGGATGGCACCGGCCAGGCCAAGCTGGCCACAGGCATCGGTTTTCTGGACCACATGCTCGACCAGATTGCGCGCCACGGCCTGATCGATCTGGACATCAGCTGCGAAGGCGACTTGCACATCGATGGTCACCACACCGTAGAAGACATCGGCATCACCTTGGGCCAGGCATTTGCCCAGGCCATTGGCGACAAAAAAGGCATTCGCCGTTACGGCCATTCTTACGTGCCGTTGGACGAAGCTTTAAGCCGTGTGGTGGTGGATTTTTCAGGTCGCCCCGGTTTGCACATGGATGTGAAGTTCACGTCCGGCTCGCTGGGCGCCTTGGATACGCAGCTGGTGTATGAGTTTTTCCAGGGTTTTGTGAACCACGCCCTCTGCACCTTGCACATCGACAACCTCAAGGGCGTGAACGCACACCACCAGTGCGAGACGATTTTCAAGGCCTTTGCCCGCGCCGTGCGTGCGGCGCTCGAACTCGATCCGCGCTCGGCCGGTGTGATTCCCTCCACCAAAGGCAGCCTCTGACATGAGCGTCAACCGCGTCGCCGTCGTCGATTACGGCATGGGCAATTTGCGCTCTGTGGCGCAAGCGGTGATCCATGCCGCGTCCAGCGTGGACCATGCCGAAGTCACCGTGACCTCCAACCCACAGGTCGTACGTGATGCGCACCGCGTGGTTTTGCCAGGGCAGGGCGCCATGCCCGACTGCATGCGCGAGTTGCGCGAATCGGGCCTGATGGAAGCCGTGCTCGAAGCGGCCGTCAGCAAACCGCTGTTTGGCGTGTGTGTAGGCATGCAGATGCTGCTCGATCACAGCGACGAGGGCGACACGCCGGGCTTGGGCCTGATTCCTGGCAAGGTGGTCAAGTTCGAGTTGGCGGGGCAAATTCAACCCGACGGCACCCGCTACAAAGTGCCACAAATGGGCTGGAACCAGGTGTGGCAAGCCCAGCCTGCGCACGCCCTTTGGCAAGGCATTGACGATGGCAGCTGGTATTATTTTGTGCACAGCTTCTATGCCCAGGTGGCCAACCCAGCGCACAGTGCGGCCGAAACCGATTACGGCGGTCGTTTTGCCTGTGCGATTGCCCGTGACAATATTTTCGCGACCCAGTTTCACCCCGAAAAAAGCGCCGACCAAGGTTTGGCCTTGTTCCGCAATTTCCTCCACTGGCAGCCTTGAGTGGTTTTCACTGCCGTTTTTCTTCCACCTGCTTTTAATTTGCCATGATTCTGATCCCCGCCATTGACCTCAAAGACGGCCATTGCGTTCGCCTCAAACAGGGCGATATGGACCAAGCCACAACCTTCGGTGAAGACCCCGCTGCCATGGCCCGCACCTGGCTCGAAAAAGGCGCACGTCGCTTGCATCTGGTCGATCTGAACGGCGCTTTTGCCGGCAAGCCGCAAAATTTCAGTGCCATCAAATCCATCCTCAAGGCGGTGGGCGATGACATTCCGGTGCAACTGGGCGGCGGCATCCGTGATCTGGACACGATCGAAAAATACATCGACAGCGGCCTGCGCTACGTCATCATCGGCACCGCCGCCGTCAAGAACCCCGGTTTTTTGAAGGACGCCTGCACGGCCTTTGGCGGCCACATCATCGTGGGTTTGGACGCTAAGGATGGCAAAGTCGCCACAGACGGCTGGAGCAAGCTCACGGGTCATGAAGTCGTGGACTTGGCCAAAAAATTCGAAGACTGGGGCGTCGAGTCCATCATCTACACCGACATCGGCCGTGATGGCATGCTCAGCGGCATCAACATCGACGCCACCGTCAAGCTGGCGCAGGCCCTTACCATCCCCGTGATTGCCTCGGGCGGCCTGTCCAACATGGCCGACATCGAGCAGCTGTGCGCGGTGGAAGGCGAAGGCGTGGAAGGCGTGATCTGCGGCCGCGCTGTGTATTCGGGCGACCTCGACTTTGCGCTGGCGCAAAAACGCGCCGACGAACTCAACGGTTGAAATCCACAGGAAGTTCCAGATGACCGGGCAGGCCACTTGTCGCGACACCGTGTTCGCAGGCCTGCCGGCTTGCGAGCTGGCCTTGCCCACGGGCGACCGCTTGGTGGTCGCGCTGCACGGCGCGCATGTGCTGTCCTGGGTGTCGGGCGGGCAAGAACAGCTTTACCTCAGTCCTCAAAGCGTGATGGACGGCCAAGCCGCCATTCGAGGCGGTGTGCCGGTGTGCTTCCCGCAGTTCAACCAGCGCGGCCCCATGGCCGATCGGCTGCCCAAACACGGTTTTGCACGAAACGTGGCTTGGCAGGCTGACGCGCCCGACTTGCGTGCAGACCATGCTCGGCTCACGCTGCGCTTGAGCGACAACGCCCAGACCCTCGCCTGGTGGCCGCAAGCGTTTGAGCTGCAATTGCAAATCGACTTGAGCCCTGGCGAAGTGCAGCTGACGCTGCGGGTGCACAACACCGACACCCAACCGTTGGCGTTTTCGGGCGCATTGCACACCTACTTGGCAGTGCCTGACGTGACCGTTGCAACATTGCATGGCCTGGGCGGACAGCCCGAATGGGATTCGCTCAGCGACACCCATGCGTTAGCCGCCGATGCGCTGCGTTTTGTGGCCGAATTTGACCGCGTTTACGAGGCCGATGCCAAAACGTCCGCACAAGCCTTGACGCTGAACCAGACCTTGCGCATCAGCCAAAGCCCCAGCTGGGCCAACACAGTGGTCTGGAACCCCGCGCAAGACCTCTGCAAGCGCTTGGCTGACATGCCCGATGAGGGCTGGCGGCACATGTTGTGCGTCGAAGCTGCGCAGGTTTATGAACCCATTACCTTGTCTGCGGGCGGGCGATGGGAAGGCTGGCAGCGCTTGCAAGCGCTGACCCACTGAGATTTGAAAAGAGACCCCCATGCTGGCCAAACGCATCATCCCTTGCCTCGACGTGACCGGCGGTCGCGTGGTCAAAGGCGTTAACTTTGTCGAACTGCGCGATGCCGGAGACCCGGTCGAAATCGCGGCACGTTACAACGAGCAGGGTGCAGACGAGCTGACTTTCCTCGACATCACCGCGACCAGCGATGGCCGTGACGTGATCCTGCACATCATCGAAGCCGTGGCCAGCCAGGTTTTCATCCCGCTCACGGTGGGTGGCGGTGTGCGCACGGTAGAAGACGTGCGCCGACTGCTCAACGCTGGGGCTGACAAAACCAGCTTCAACTCGGCGGCCATTGCCAACCCGCAAGTCATCCGCGAAGCCTCGGCCAAATACGGTGCGCAGTGCATCGTGGTCGCCATCGACGCCAAGCGCCGCACAGCCGAAGACGAGCAACGCATCGGCGCGAATGGCCTGGCCATGGGGCCAGGCTGGGATGTGTACAGCCACGGTGGCCGCAAAAACGTGGGCCTGGACGCGGTGGCCTGGGCCACCCAAATGGCCGAGTACGGCGCAGGCGAAATCTTGCTGACCAGCATGGACCGCGACGGCACCAAAAGCGGCTTTGACCTGCCACTGACCCGTGCCGTGAGCGACGCCGTCAGCGTGCCCGTGATCGCATCAGGCGGCGTGGGTAACCTCGATCACTTGGCCGATGGCGTGAGCATCGGCGGCGCCGACGCGGTACTGGCCGCCAGCATCTTTCACTACGGTGAATACACGGTGCAGCAGGCCAAAGAGCGGATGCGGGAACGTGGCATTCAGGTCAGGTTGTGAACATGAATTGGCTCGACAAAATCAAATGGGATGACAAAGGCCTGGTGCCGGTCATCGCGCAGGAAAATCACAGCGGCGATGTGCTGATGTTTGCGTGGATGAACCGCGAGGCACTGCAAAAGACGGCCGAGCTCAAGCGGGCGGTGTATTTCAGCCGCTCGCGCAACAAACTGTGGTTCAAGGGCGAAGAGTCTGGCCATGTGCAGACGGTGCACGACATTCGCCTCGACTGCGACAACGATGTGGTGTTGCTCAAAGTCACCCAGCTGGGGCACGAGCCGGGCATTGCCTGTCATACGGGCCGCCACAGCTGCTTTTTCCAGAGCCTGCAAGCCGACGCTTGGCTGGCCACTGACCCGGTCTTGAAAGACCCTGAAACCATTTACAAGTGATTGCCATGAGCTCGACCGATTCCCCATCCCCGTCGTCAGAAGACACCTTGGCGCAGTCTTCAGAAGACACCTTGGCGCGTCTGGCCGCCATCATCGAAAGTCGCAAGGCGGTTAACGGCGGCGATCCTGAAAAAAGCTACGTGGCACGCCTCTTGCACAAAGGCCCCGACGCTTTTCTGAAAAAGATTGGCGAAGAAGCCACTGAAACCGTGATGGCCGCCAAGGATGTTGACCACGGCGGTGATGCCAGCAAGCTGGTCTATGAAGTGGCCGATTTGTGGTTCCACAGCATGATCGCGCTGGCGCACTATGGCCTGACACCCGCTGATGTGGTCAATGAGCTGGCCCGCCGCGAAGGCCTGAGCGGGCTGGAAGAAAAAGCCCTGCGCAAGGTGCAAGAGCGCGAACGGCTTGGAGAATAAGCCGTGAACCAACAGCCCCCCCATGAGCAGCCGCTGGACGACAGCACCCGCACCATCAGCTGGGTCAGCTACATCCTGCACCTGATCGTGGCGGTGAGTGCCGTGGTGCCTGGCGCGCAAATGGGCCCGGCCTTGCTGGTGGTGGCGCTGATCATCGATCTGGTCAAAAAAGGCGATGCCGCAGGCTGGGAGGCCACACATTTCAGCTACCGCATCCACACCGTGATTTGGGCGGCTGTGTTGTATTTGGTGACGTTCCCGCTTTGGTTCTTCTTTGTGTTGCCGGGTTGGCTGGCCTGGGTGGGTATTTCCATCTGGTTTTTGTACCGCATCGTGCTGGGCATGGTGCGTTTGAACGGGCAGCGCCCGGTGACCGACTGAATTTTGACTTTAGACAACGATCAAGCCATGACCGACGCCAACTGTATTTTTTGCAAAATCATCGCGGGTCAAATCCCGTCGCGCAAAGTGTACGAAGACGAACATGTGTTCGCCTTCCACGACATCGCCCCTTGGGCACCTGTCCATTTCCTGATCATTCCCAAGCTGCACATCCCTTCGATGGCCCAGTTGGCCCCGGAGCATGCAGGTTTGATGGGCCACATGATGACCTTGGCCCCCAAACTGGCCCTGCAAGCGGGTTGCACGCCTTACCCCGAGGGCGGTTTCCGCATCGTGGTCAATAACGGCTCCGAAGGCGGGCAGGAAGTGCATCACCTGCACATGCACGTCATGGGCGGTCCGCGTCCCTGGCTCAAGGGCTAAAGCGGGCTTGTCAAACAAGCGGGCGGACCTCAATTCCTTGTTCAAGCAAGGCAGATCGGTTTTGGGGGGTATCACCCCTTAGAATCTTGCAACTACGTTAGGAGATATTCATGGGTTCCTTTTCCATTTGGCACTGGCTGATCGTGCTGTTGATCGTGGTCATGGTGTTTGGCACCAAAAAGCTCAAAAACATGGGCTCTGACCTGGGTGGTGCCGTCAAAGGCTTTAAAGACGGCATGAAAGAGGGCGGTACCAAGCCTGAAGCAGAGTCGCCAGTGGCTGGTCAAGTGGCCTCTTCGGCCCAGGCCGAAAAGACCACCATCGACGTCGAAGCCAAGACCAAGTCTTGATGCTTGAACGACCGAACGCTGCACTGTGCTGGACTTAAGTTTTTCGAAAATGGCGCTCATCGGGGTGGTGGCGTTGATCGTCATCGGCCCCGAAAAACTGCCTAAAGTGGCCCGCACAATGGGCACTTTACTGGGCAAGGCCCAGCGTTACGTCGCCGATGTCAAGGCCGAGGTGAACCGGTCCATGGACCTGGAAGAGCTTAAAAAGATGAAAGAGACCATGGAAACGGCGGCTCGCGATGTCGAGCAAACCGTTCAAACCACGGCCTCTGATTTTGAAAAAGACTGGGCCGACACCACGGCTGGGCTGAACAGTGATCTGCCTGCCATTGAGCCCCCACCGCCTTATTACGTGCGGCCCGATAAGAATTGGCGCCTCAAGCGGGGTGCGATGCCTCAGTGGTACAAAGCCCGTTCCGGGGTTCGAACCAAAGCGCTTTCGGGTGCCGCTCGTGTAGCCCGTTACCGGCCCAAGCCCCTCAATTCTGTGTGACGCCTGCGCACCTTGGGTGCGCAACGTCCAACCGACTCCCCCATGTCCGATACCCCTTCCCAGTCCGACGACGAACTCAAAGGTTCTGAGCAACCTTTTGTGGCGCACCTGATCGAGTTGCGCGACCGCCTGATCTGGGCCGTGGCCGCCGTGGCGGTGGCAGCTGCTGCGCTGGCCATATACCCTGGCCCCGGCAATTTGTACGATATCTTGGCGGCACCTTTGGTGGTGCATTTGCCCAAAGGCGCCACCTTGATCGCCACCTCGGTCATCTCTCCTTTCATGGTGCCGCTCAAGATTTTGCTGATGGCCGCTTTCTTGATCGCTTTGCCCGTGGTGCTTTACCAAGTCTGGGCGTTCATTGCGCCAGGTCTTTACAGCCACGAGAAAAAACTGGTCATGCCTTTGGTGGTTTCCAGCACTTTGTTGTTTTTCATTGGGGTGGCTTTTTGTTACTTCTTTGTGTTCGGCCAGGTGTTCAGCTTCATCCAGAGCTTCGCCCCCAAAAGCATCACGGCCGCGCCTGACATCGAGGCTTATTTGAGCTTTGTGTTGTCCATGTTCTTGGCCTTTGGACTGGCTTTTGAGGTGCCTGTTGCCGTGGTTGTGTTGGCCCGCATGGGTGTGGTCAGCGTGCAAAAGCTGAAGGATTTTCGGGGCTATTTTGTGGTGTTGGCTTTTGTGATTGCAGCCGTGGTCACCCCGCCCGATGTGGTATCGCAATTGGCCTTGGCCATCCCGATGTGCTTGCTGTATGAGCTGGGCATCTGGGCCGCACAAATTTTCATCAAACACACACAGCCGCCGCAAGATCCTGAAGTCGCTTCTTGACGGCATCGGATTTCCCAAAACAAAAGAGGCCGACAGGCCTCTTTTGCATGGAGCAGGAAGTCATTCCCGCGTCGGGGATTTATTTGCGCATTTTGTTGGCTGCAGGCCGCTCGGCCGGGGTCAAGCGCAAATTGACTTCGCCTTGGCGACGCCAGACTTTCACCTCGGCAGGTTCACCAGGCTTCAAGCTGGCCACCTGAACCAACAACTCGGCCACATTGCTGACAGGCTGACCAGCCACCTTGACGATCACGTCACCGGGGCGAATGCCGGCATTGGCGGCAGGCCCGTTTTTCAGCACGCCCGTGATCACAACCCCCGAAGGCAGGACTTGGCCAGATTTAGGGAGTTGAAAGCTTTCGGCCAATTCGGCGGACATGTCTTGCGGCTCGACCCCGATCCAGCCCCGGATGACTTTGCCGTTTTTCAGCAAATCCTGCATGACTTGCTTGGCCGTAGAGATCGGGATGGCAAAGCCAATGCCCATGCTGCCGCCTGAGCGGGAATAAATGGCCGTGTTGATGCCCATCAGGTGGCCATTCACATCCACCAATGCACCGCCTGAGTTGCCGGGGTTGATGGCGGCATCGGTCTGTATGAAGTTTTCGAACGTGTTGATGCCCAGCTGACTCCGGCCCAAGGCGCTGACGATGCCCGATGTCACGGTTTGGCCCACGCCAAAGGGGTTGCCAATGGCCAGCACCACATCGCCTACCTGCAGGTTTTGGGTTTGCCCCAGCACAATCACGGGCAATTTGTCGAGCGTGATTTTCAGCAGTGCCAAGTCGGTGTCAGGGTCGGTGCCAATGACTTTGGCCGCAGCACGGCGGCCATCGGCCAGCACGACTTCGATGTCGTCCGCATCTTCAATCACATGGTTGTTGGTCAAGATGTGGCCTTCGGGGCTGACAATGACGCCACTGCCCAGCCCGGCTGGATTTTGTTCTTCCTGCTCACCATAGAAAAATTTGAACCAAGGGTCTTGGCTCTGGGGGCTTTGTGTGCTGGCTTTGCTGGTGTTGATGCTGACCACCGCTGGCGACGCTTGGCGGGCGGGTGCGCTCAGGCTGCCCACCGGACGGCTCAGTGGTGAACCTGCGGGAGCCTGCAGCAAAGTCATTCCGTCGGTCGAGCGCTGTGCACTGCGCAACCAATCGGGCTGGAGTGTGGCCACGACAAACCAGACCGCCAACAAGACCGTCACCCATTGCGAAAAGAGGAGCCAATAACGTTTCATGAGCCCAATTGTCCTTGATTCGGGGCATTCGCCCGGTTGCATGGTGCGCCCTTGGTGGGTCAAGTCATGCAGGCCTTGCGCCACAATACTCCTCCCATCCTGAAAGCGCAGCCGATGACCAATGCCAAAACCTTGGGCCAGGCCTTTGATGCCCTGCTCCAACCCGATAAGTTCCGCGATTACGGCCCCAATGGCTTGCAGGTCGAAGGTGACCGCGAGGTGAAATTGCTGGTCAGTGGTGTCACCGCCAGTCGGGCCCTGATCGAAGCGGCGATTGAAGCCGATGCCGATGCCATTTTTGTGCACCATGGCCTTTTTTGGAAAGGCCAGGACGGGCGTGTCACTGGCTGGATGCGTGAACGGCTGCGCTTGTTATTGACCCATGGCATTCATTTGTTTGCTTACCACCTGCCGCTGGATGCGCACCCCGAATTGGGCAACAACGCCCAGCTGGCCCGTGTGTTGGGCCTGCAAGCCGATGGTCGATTTGGCGAGCAGGATTTGGGCTTTGTGGGCACTGGTGTCAAGACATGGGCCAGCCCTCAGGCCTTGGCCGACCATGTGGCCGCCGTTCTCGGACGCTCGGTGATTTGCGCGGGTGACAGCAATCGACCCGTTCGCCGAGTGGGCTGGTGCACGGGCGGGGCGCAAGGTTACTTTGAAGCCGCCATTGCTCAAGGTGTGGACGTCTTCATTACGGGTGAAATATCGGAACCCCAAGCCCATCTGGCCAGAGAAACCGGCGTGGCCTTTCTGGCTTGTGGGCACCATGCGAGTGAGCGTTACGGTGCCCCCGCTGTGGCTGCCCGCGTTGCGCAAGACCTGGGCATGCAACACCGTTTCATTGACATCGACAACCCGGCTTGAGGCGCACACGCATGACTTTTGAATCCGCTCCGCTCGTGCCCTTGATCCAGCAAGCCATCGCCCTCACGCCGGGCGACCCTTGCGGCATTGGGCCTGAAATCATCGCCCGTGCGTGGTGCCTTGCACCTGAGTCGACCCAAGGTTGTTTTGTGGCGGGCGATGTGGGCTTGATGCGCCGCGCCATGGCTTTGGTGCAGGCGGTGCCGACCTTTCCGGTTGTCGAAATCCAAGCCCCGAGCGAGGCCCTGCATGTTCCGCCCCGGTGTTTGCCTGTGTTACAGGTGGTGCCGGTGTCGCCTGTGTTGCCTTGGGGGTGCATCGATGGCCGTGCCGGGCAATTGGCGGGTGAAGCCGTCTTGTGGGCTACACGTGCTGCATTGCGGGGCGAGTTGGCCGGGCTGGTCACTGCACCTTTGCACAAAGAAGCCTTGCACGCCGCTGGTGCGCCTTACAACCAATACCCTGGCCACACCGAGTTGTTGCAAGCCGAAGCGGCCCGGCATGCGGGGGTGACTATCGAGCAGATGCCGGTGCGCATGATGTTGGCCAACAACGAGCTGCGCACGGTGCTGGTGAGCATCCATGTGTCGCTGCGCGATGCCTTGGACGCCATCACGTTCGAGCGTGTCTTGCAAACCCTTGCCATCACCGATGCTTCATTGTCGAAAATATTGGGCCGCAGGCCTCGGATGGCTGTGGCAGGTGTCAATCCGCATGCTGGCGAGGGGGGCTTGTTTGGGCGCGAAGAAATCGACATTCTGCAGCCCTGTCTTGCCGCAGCAAGGCAGCATGGGATGGATGTGCATGGCCCTTATGCCCCTGACACTGTTTTCATGCGGGCCCGCAAGCAGGCCGATGGCCGTCGTGAGTTTGATGTGGTCATTGCGATGTACCACGATCAGGGCTTGATCCCGGTCAAATACCTGGGGGTGGAGCAGGGGGTGAACGTGACCCTGGGGCTGCCGCTGGTCAGGACCAGCCCGGACCACGGTACGGCCATGGACCTGGCAGGCAAAGGCGTGGCCGATGCCAGCAGCATGATCCAGGCCATCCGCATGGCGCGCCAGATGGTCAGTGGCGCGCACTGACCTCTGGGGACTTCAGCCTTTGGTTTTCAGGCTGTCGCGGATTTCACGCAACAGCATCACGTCTTCAGGCGTGACGGGAGCCGCTTCAGGGGCTGCAGAGTCCGCCTTGGCTGCGCTCATGCGGTTCATTTGGCGAATCATCAAAAAGATGATGAACGCCAAGATGACGAAATTCAGCGCCACTGTGATGAAGTTACCGTAAGCAAACACAGAACCCAGCTTTTTGGCTTCGAGCAGGCTCAGGCCAGCCGTTTGACCCGCCAAGGCAACGTAGTAATTGGAGAAATCCAGGCCGCCAAAGAGCTTGCTGACCAAGGGCATGATCAGGTCGCTGACAGCCGAATCCACGATTTTTCCGAATGCGCCGCCAATGATCACGCCCACAGCAAGGTCCATGACATTGCCCTTGACGACGAAAGTTTTGAATTCTTGAGAAAAAGACATTTAAAAATCCTCTGAAAATATAAAGAGAGGGCTATTGTGCAGCATGAAAAGCAAGGTGGTGGTGGTTGTAAGTCATTTGTCTGTTTCACTCCGCTACAATCTCGGGTTGACCCTGATAACGACTCGCTAGAGGATTCCCATGAGTGACACCCCAGTCGACAGCAGCAAACGGACCTGGCTGATTGCCTCCGGTTGCGCAGGTGCCGTAGGCGCTGGCTTTGTGGCCACCCCCTTCGTCAGCAGCTTTCAACCTTCCGAACGAGCCAAAGCGGCCGGCGCGGCCGTAGAAGTGGATATTTCCGCTTTGAATCCTGGCGAGAAGCTGACCGTCGAATGGCGCGGCAAGCCCGTATGGATCATGAAGCGTTCGCCCGAACAGCTCGAATCTCTCAAGAAAATCGAAGGCCAGCTGGCTGATCCAGCCTCGGATCGCAACGCTTACCCTACCCCTGAGTACGCCAAAAACCAGCACCGGTCGATCAAGCCCGAAATCATGGTGGCTGTGGGCATTTGCACCCACTTGGGTTGCTCGCCAGGCGACAAGTTCGCTACAGGCCCTCAGCCATCGCTGCCTGACGACTGGACGGGTGGTTTCCTGTGCGCTTGCCACGGTTCGACTTTCGATTTGGCTGGCCGCGTGTTCAAGAACAAGCCTGCACCGGATAACCTCGAAGTGCCTCCGCACATGTACCTGTCCGACACCAAATTGATCATTGGTGAAGACAAGAAGGCCTGATGGAGAACGACATGGCTGAATTCAAAGAAATTTCCCCCAACGCCCCTGCTGGCGAAAAGCTGCTCAACTGGGTGGACAACCGCTTCCCGGCTTCCAAGCTGTACAAGGAGCACCTGTCCGAGTACTACGCACCCAAGAACTTCAACTTCTGGTACTTCTTCGGCTCGCTGGCTTTGCTGGTGTTGGTGATTCAGATCGTCACCGGTATTTTCCTGGTCATGCATTACAAGCCGGATGCGGCTGTGGCATTCGCCTCGGTTGAATACATCATGCGCGATGTGCCTTGGGGCTGGTTGATCCGTTACATGCACTCCACAGGCGCATCTGCGTTCTTTGTGGTCGTGTACCTGCACATGTTCCGTGGCCTGATGTACGGCAGCTACCGCAAACCGCGCGAGTTGGTCTGGATCTTCGGTTGCGCGATCTTCTTGTGCTTGATGGCGGAAGCCTTCATGGGTTACCTCTTGCCTTGGGGTCAGATGTCCTACTGGGGCGCCCAGGTGATCGTGAACTTGTTCTCGGCCATTCCGTTCATCGGTCCTGATTTGGCCTTGCTGATCCGTGGCGATTTCGTGGTGGGCGATGCCACTTTGAACCGTTTCTTCAGCTTCCACGTGATTGCCGTGCCTTTGGTTTTGTTGGGCTTGGTTGTGGCGCACATCATTGCGTTGCACGAAGTCGGCTCCAACAACCCCGATGGCGTTGAAATCAAGGGCCCGAACGCCCCCAAAGATGCTCAAGGGCACCCTTTGGACGGTATTCCTTTCCACCCTTACTATTCGGTGCACGACATCATGGGCGTGAGCGTCTTTTTGATGGCGTTCACGGCGATTGTGTTTTTTGCGCCTGAATTCGGTGGTTACTTCCTCGAATACAACAACTTCATCCCTGCTGACCCGCTGACCACACCATTGCACATCGCACCCGTGTGGTACTTCACGCCCTTCTACTCGATGCTGCGTGCCATCACCAGCGAGATGATGTACGCCTTGATCGCCTGCGTGGTGATCGGCGCGGTGTTGGCTGTGGCCAAGGGCAAGTTGCCCCAGCTGCTCAAGGGTGCCGTGATTGGCGCAGCCGTGGTGATCTCTGCCTTGATGATGGCCATTGATGCCAAATTCTGGGGTGTGGTCGTCATGGGTGGCGCTGTCATCATCCTGTTCTTCTTGCCATGGCTCGACAACAGCCCGGTCAAGTCGATCCGCTACCGTCCTGACTGGCACAAGTATTTGTATGCCGTGTTTGTGATCAACTTCCTGATCTTGGGCTATTTGGGTGTGCAACCGCCATCGCCTATCGGTGAGCGCGTTTCCCAAGTCGGTTCCCTGTTCTATTTCGGCTTCTTTCTGTTGATGCCTTGGTGGAGCAAGCTGGGTACGCCCAAGCAGGTTCCTGACCGCGTGACCTTCACGCCTCACTGAGATCACGGAGATTCAAGAACATGAAAAACATCAAGAAACTCGCGTTGGGCTTTGTGATGGCCCTGGGCTTGCTGTCTGGCGCCCAAGCTGCTGGCGGCAATGCCATCGCCTGGGACAAAGCACCCAATAAAACGAACGATTTGGCCGCTCTGCAAAACGGTGCCAAGCTGTTCGTCAATTACTGTCTGAACTGCCACTCCGCTGCTTTCATGCGTTACAACCGCTTGAAAGACATCGGCTTGACCGAGCAGCAGATCAAAGACAACCTGTTGTTTGCGACCACCAAGGTTGGCGACACCATGAAGGCTGCGATTGATCCTGCTCAGGCCAAAGAGTGGTTTGGCAAGAATCCACCTGATCTGACCTTGATGGCACGTTCGCGTGCAGGTCATGGCGGTACTGGCGCTGATTACCTCTACACCTACCTGCGCAGCTACCACCGCGACGACACCAAGTTGACCGGTTGGAACAACTTGGCTTTCCCCAACGTGGGCATGCCCAATCCTTTGTGGGAACTGCAGGGCGAGCGTGAGCCTGTGTACGAAGACAAAGAAGAACATGGCCACACGGTCCAAATCTTCAAAGGCTGGAAGCAAGTCAAACCCGGCACCATGACGCCTTTGCAGTACGACCAAGCCATTGGTGATCTGGTGGGTTACATGCAGTGGATGGCAGAGCCAGCCCAAAACACCCGAGTTCGCATTGGCGTCTGGGTTCTGATTTTCTTGTCAATCTTCACCTTTATCGCCTGGCGTCTGAATGCCGCGTATTGGAAAGACATCAAGTAATTGATTGTTCACCCGGCAGCATTGCCGGGTCTTGTGGAGTGGCAGGCCTTCGGGCCTTCCACTCTTTTTGATTTTTTGAGGAGCCTTTGCCATGATGGTGCTTTATTCCGGAACCACTTGCCCTTTTTCCCATCGTTGCCGCTTTGTGCTGTTCGAAAAAGGCATGGATTTCGAAATCCGTGACGTGGACCTCTACAACAAGCCCGAAGACATCAACGTGATGAATCCGTACGGCCAGGTCCCGATTTTGGTCGAACGTGATCTGATCCTGTACGAATCAAACATCATCAACGAGTACATCGATGAGCGTTTTCCGCACCCTCAACTGATGCCCGGTGACCCGGTTGACCGTGCCCGTGTGCGCTTGTTCTTGCTCAACTTCGAGAAAGAGCTGTTTGCCCATGTGTTGACGCTGGAGAACCGCGCCCTCAAAGGCAACGACAAAGCCCTGGAAAAAGCCCGCTCGCACATCCGCGATCGCTTGACCCAATTGGCACCGGTTTTCTTGAAGAACAAGTTCATGCTCGGAGACAGCTTCTCCATGCTCGACGTGGCGATCGCGCCGCTGCTCTGGCGTCTGGATTACTACGGTATCGAGCTCAGCAAAAATGCGGCACCTTTGCTCAAGTACGCTGAGCGCATCTTTTCGCGCCCCGCCTACATTGAGGCATTGACGCCGTCCGAAAAGGTCATGCGCAAGTAAGTTCGGGTGGAGCCTACGATGATCAGTGACACTGAATTGCCGTCAACACGCCCCTATTTGATTCGGGCTTTGTACGAGTGGTGCTCCGAAAACGGCTTCACACCTTATGTGGCCGTCAAGGTGGACAACTCCGTGCAGGTGCCGCGCGAATATGTGCAAGGGGGCGAGATCGTGCTGAATGTCAGCATGGACGCGACCAGTTCGCTCAAGTTAGGCAATGAGTTCATCGAATTCAAAGCCCGATTTGGCGGAAAGCCTCGCGACATCATGGTCCCGATCCATCGCGTCATGGCGATCTATGCCCGTGAAAATGGCCAAGGCATGGCGTTTCCTGTGAGTGATGACGATGTTGTGCCCTCGACCCCATTGACACCTGTGGGCGTGAAAGATGCCAAGGTGGTGGAGGGGGATGAGCCCACACCACCCAGCACAAGTCCTGCGCGTCCGGCCCTTAAACGGATTAAGTGAAAAAATTAACGGCTTCGACCCCGAAGTTGGGCTTGGAGCAAGTTAGAATTCAGCCCGTGCCGCTTTAGCTCAGTTGGTAGAGCACCCGCCTTGTAAGCGGTAGGTCGTCAGTTCGAATCCGACAAGCGGCACCACAAACCTGAAAAGGCCCTGATCCAAGATCAGGGCCTTTTTTTTGTTTTTGAAAATGATCAGCGGCTTGAGTCAACCGCCTTGGCAAATTACATCGCGCGGTTTTGCACTTTGATGCGAATGCTGCTGACCTGAAGGCCCTTCTGGTTCAAATGGGCTTGCAGGGCCGGGACCAGTTGGCGCAGTTTGGCAGCCACTGCGTTGGAGCTGACCAGCAGGCACCAGCATCCGTCTTCAATCGGTCCCGCCTGAACACTGGCCCGCAAGGGGGCTGGCAGCAAAGTGCGAATGGCTTGCAAGCGGGCTGACGAATCGCGCACCAATCCAGCCAATCGCGCAAAAGTAGGTGATTCTTGCGCGGCTTGTTGCAGGGGAATGGCTTGGTGGCGTCTTTGCATGATTGAAGGTACTGCCGCTCATTATCCGGCAGCTTGTGAAGCCGAAAGCCCGCCCCTGAAAGCAGGCATCAAAAGGGGCAGTCCCAGAGGCTAAAATCATCGGGTTAAGCTGGCGCCTGTGGCGGCCCGCTGGGGCAAGTGGGATATGACTTCGCTGGCCCGGTTTTCTCTGAACCCTTTAACTTGACAGGATAGACGGTCTGTCTCTCAGCTTTGCTGAAGGTGGATCTTGTAGACATGGCCATCCCATTCCTCACTAAAATTTTCGGCAGCCGCAACGACCGCCTGCTCAAGCAATACCGCAAAACGGTGGAGCGCATCAACGCACTGGAAGCCGGACTGGAGTCTTTGAGCGACGACGAACTGCGTGGCAAAACCCAGGCATTTCGTGATCGCTTTGCCGCTGGCGAAACGCTCGATGCTTTGCTGCCTGAAGCCTTTGCCGTGGTGCGTGAAGGCTCCAAACGCGTCATGAAGATGCGGCACTTCGATGTGCAGATGTCTGGTGGCATTGCCTTGCACAACGGCAAAATTGCCGAAATGCGCACGGGCGAGGGCAAAACCCTGACCTCCACATTGCCCGCTTACCTGAACGCCTTGGCAGGCAAAGGCGTGCATGTGGTCACCGTGAACGACTACCTGGCCAGCCGCGATGCGCGTTGGATGGGCAAGCTGTTCAACTTTTTGGGTTTGTCGGTCGGTATCAACCTCGCCCAGATGTCGCGCGAAGAAAAGCAAGCCGCTTACAACTCGGACATCACTTACGGCACCAACAACGAATACGGTTTTGACTACTTGCGCGACAACATGGTCTATGAAGCCCATGACCGCGTGCAGCGCCCTCTGAACTACGCCATCATCGATGAGGTCGACTCGATCCTGATCGACGAGGCACGCACGCCCTTGATCATCAGCGGCCAGGCTGAAGACCACACCGCGACATACTTGTCAATGAAGCAGGTTGTGCCATTGCTCACCCGCCAAGAAGGCGAAGCCGACCCTCGCACGGGCGAGGGCATCATCACCCCCGGTGACTTCACCTTGGATGAAAAATCGCACCAGATTTTCCTGACCGAGCAAGGCCACGAAAAAGCCGAAGCGGTACTGGCGCAAATGGGCCTGATCCCTGAAGGCGCTAGCCTGTATGACCCGGCCAACATCACCTTGATGCACCACCTGAACGCGGCCTTGCGTGCACAGCACCTGTACCACCGCGATCAGCATTACGTGGTGCAAGAGGGCGAGATTGTGATCGTGGACGAATTCACCGGGCGTTTGATGACCGGTCGTCGCTGGAGCGATGGCTTGCACCAGGCCGTGGAAGCGAAAGAAGATGTGCAGATCCAGGCCGAAAACCAGACGCTGGCCTCCATCACCTTCCAGAACTATTTCCGCCTGTACAACAAGATCGGTGGCATGACCGGAACGGCCGATACCGAAGCGTATGAGTTTCAGGAAATCTATGGCCTGGAGACCATGGTCATTCCGCCGCACCGCAAGAGCCAGCGTGAAGACCAACTCGACCGTGTGTACAAGACATCACAAGAGCGTTACAACGCCGCGATCACCGACATTCGCGAATGCCACGAGCGCGGTCAGCCTGTGCTGGTGGGTACCACCTCGATTGAAAACTCTGAGTTGATTGCCCAGCTGCTGACGCAAGAGAAGTTGCCGCACCAGGTGCTCAACGCCAAGCAGCACGCCCGCGAGGCCGACATCGTGGCTCAAGCAGGTCGCCCCGGCATGATCACGATCGCCACCAACATGGCCGGTCGTGGCACCGACATCGTGCTGGGTGGCAACATCGAAAAAGACATCCAGGCCGCTGAGACCGACGAAAGCTTGTCTGAAGATGCACGCCAAGTTCGCGTGGCCGAGCTGCGTGAGCAATGGAAAATGGTGCACGAACAGGTCAAGGCTTTGGGCGGTTTGCGCATCATCGCCACCGAACGCCATGAGTCGCGCCGCATTGACAACCAATTGCGTGGCCGTTCGGGCCGCCAGGGCGACCCCGGCTCTTCACGTTTCTACTTGAGCCTGGACGATCCGCTCATGCGCATTTTTGCGGGTGACCGCGTGCGCGCCATCATGGACCGTTTGAAAATGCCTGAAGGCGAGGCCATCGAAGCGGGCATCGTCACGCGCAGCATTGAAAGCGCGCAGCGCAAAGTGGAGTCGCGTAACTTCGACATCCGCAAGCAATTGCTGGAATACGACGATGTGTCCAATGACCAGCGCAAAGTGATCTACCAGCAGCGCAATGACATTCTGGATGCCGCAGACCTGAACAGCCAGATCGCTTCATTGCGTGAAGGCTGCTTTGTCGATATGGTGCGTCAATACGTGCCTGCCGAGTCGGTGGAAGAGCAATGGGACTTGGCCAGCCTTGAGAAAGCGTTGGCCGATGAGTGGTTGCTGGAAGTCAACTTGCGCGAGAAGGTCCAGGCCTCCAATGCCATCACCGACGAAGAAATTCTGGAGATGGTGGTGGCCACGGCCAACGCCCATTTCCAGGCCAAGCTCGACAGCGTGGGGGCTGAGAACTTTGTCTCATTTGAGCGCATGGTCTTGCTGCAAAGCATCGACACGCACTGGCGCGAGCACCTGAGCGCACTGGACTATCTGCGCCAAGGTATCCACTTGCGTGGTTATGCGCAAAAGCAACCCAAGCAGGAATACAAGCGCGAAGCGTTTGAGTTGTTTGGCCAGTTGCTCGACGCGGTCAAAAACGAAGTTACCCGCACCTTGATGACGGTGCGCATTGATTCGGGCGACCAGATCGAACAGGCGGCCCAAGACATTGAGGAGCGTGCCGAGCACATCAGCAACGTGACTTACAGCGCGCCCGATGAGTCGGGTGAGCCGCAAACCGTGGCCGCTGATCTGGCGGGTTTGCAGCAAGCCTTTGGCCCTGTCGGACGCAACGAGCCTTGCCCTTGTGGCAGCGGCAAGAAGTTCAAGCAATGCCACGGCAAACTCGCCTGAGTTTGCTGCGCGGATGAGACGGGCTTCGGCCCGTTTCGTTTGTGTGCGTCCGAAAAATTATTTTCTGTTTTCCTGAAGGATCACCATGCCTGTGAATTTGCCACCATTGGACCCCGCCCAATTGAGCCCGATTGCGGGCGTTCGCATTGGCATTGCCGAAGCCGGCGTGCGCAAAGCCAACCGCAAAGACTTGACCGTTTTTTTGCTGGAGCCAGGTGCCAGTGTGGCGGGCGTGTTCACCAGCAACCGCTTTTGTGCTGCGCCCGTTCAAGTGTGCCGTGAGCACTTGGCCGCGGGCAGCGACGTGCGGGCCTTGGTCATCAACACCGGCAACGCCAACGCGGGTACCGGCGCACCGGGTTTGGCCCATGCACGCCAGACCTGCGAGGCCCTGGCCAGCTTGCTGCAATGCACATCCGCACAAATTTTGCCGTTTTCGACGGGCGTGATCATGGAGCCGCTGCCTGTGGACCGCATTGTGGCGGGCTTGCCCGCTGCTTTGGCCGACGCGCAAGCCGCGCACTGGGCCAAGGCGGCTGAAGGCATCATGACCACCGACACCGTGCCCAAAGCAGCCAGCACGCAGGTGAAAGTGGGCGGCCAGACGGTCAGCATCACCGGCATCAGCAAAGGCGCAGGCATGATTCGCCCCAACATGGCCACCATGTTGGGCTTTGTGGCCACAGACGCTTGCATCGATCCTGCTTTGTTGGCCCCACTGGCCAAACAATTGGCCGATGGCTCGTTCAACCGCATCACGATCGATGGCGACACCTCGACCAACGACTCGTTCATGCTGATCGCCACGCACAAGGCAGGCAACGCGCCCATCACTTCGCTGGACAGTGCTGACGGCCAGGCCTTGCTGCAGGGCTTGATGCAAGTGGCACGCCAGCTGGCGCATGCCATCGTGCGCGATGGCGAAGGTGCCACCAAGTTCATCACTGTGCAGGTCGAGGGTGGCCGGACAGCTGACGAGTGCCGTCAGGTGGCATACGCCATCGCGCATTCGCCCTTGGTTAAAACGGCTTTCTTCGCCAGCGACCCGAATCTGGGCCGCATCCTGGCAGCGGTGGGCTATGCGGGCATCACCGATCTGGACCAAGGCTTGATCGAGTTGCACTTGGACGACGTGCATGTGGTGTCGCAAGGCGGGCGCCGTGCCGAATACCGCGAAGAAGATGGCCAACGCGTCATGAAGGGCAGCGAGATCACTGTGCGCGTGGGCCTGGGCCGAGGCACAGCCAGCGACACCGTCTGGACCTGCGACTTGAGCCATGAATACGTCACCATCAACGCGGATTACCGTTCATGAACTCAGTCGCCCCATCTGCATTGGACCAACTGCTGGCCAAAGTCAGCCAGTTGGTGGACCGCATCGAGTCGGTTTTGCCTCAGCCCTTGTCGGCCCCTGATTGGACGCAGGCCATTGCCTGGCGTTACCGCAAGCGCTCGTCCGGCCATGGCGTGCTGGAGCCGGTGCGCCATGTGGCGGCCATGACGCTGGCTGATCTGAAGGAAATCGACGATCAAAAGGAAAAGCTGCAACGCAATACCGAGCAGTTTGTGCAGGGCCGCCCGGCCAACAACGTGCTGCTGACGGGCGCACGCGGAACCGGCAAATCGTCGCTCATCAAGGCGTGCCTCAACACCTACGCACCCCAAGGCCTGCGCCTGATCGAGGTGGACAAGGAAGACCTGATCGATCTGCCCGACATCATCGAGGTGGTGGCCGGACGCGATGAAAAGTTCATTGTGTATTGCGACGACCTGAGTTTTGAAGATGGTGAGCCGGGCTACAAGGCCCTCAAATCCATCCTCGACGGCACTGTGGCGGCATCAACCCCCAATGTGCTGGTGTACGCCACCAGCAACCGACGCCATTTGCTGCCCGAGTACATGAGCGAGAACCTCACCTACAAACACACCGACGATGGCGAAGTGCATCCGGGCGAAGGCGTGGAAGAGAAAATCTCCCTGTCCGAGCGCTTCGGTTTGTGGATCAGTTTCTACCCCTTCTCGCAAGACGAGTACCTGACCATTGCGGGTCAGTGGCTCAGCGCCTTGGGTGCCACAACCGCGCAAATCGACGCGGCTAGACCTGATGCTTTGCTGTGGGCATTGGAGCGCGGTTCGCGCAGTGGCCGTGTGGCTTACCAGTTTGCCCGCGACATGATGGGTCGCCAATCGGATCAGGCATGAGCACCGGCCTGTTGGTGGCCGACGGGGAACGCGCTCGCGAAGACGTGGGCGCAGACCAGACCGAACGTGCGGTGGTCGATGTGGCGGTTGGCGTGTTGATGCAAACCGATGGCCAGTTTTTACTGACCTCGCGCCCCGATGGCAAGGTCTACGCAGGCTATTGGGAGTTTCCGGGCGGCAAGCTGGAAGCCGGTGAATCGGTCGAACAAGCCCTGCGCCGAGAGTTGCAAGAAGAGTTGGGCATCACGATCGGCGAGGCGCAGGCCTGGAAAATCCAGATGGTCGATTACCCGCACGCCTTGGTGCGGCTGCATTTTTGCAAAGTCTGGCATTGGCAAGGCGAGCTGCAAATGCGCGAAGGCCAGTCACATGCTTGGCAGAGTTTGCCGGTGAGCATGGTGCCGGTGCTGCCGGGTACGGTGCCGGTACTGGGCTGGCTTGCCGAAGAGCGTCAGTTCAGCGGTGCCACGCACAGCTGAATTTCGTTGGGCGCGGGCCCGTTGCTGATTTATTGCAAACGCGGATCGCCAAAGGGCTCGTCGGGCGGCGTTTCGTCGGGCAGTTTGAACTCTTCACTGGCCCAAGCGCCCAAGTCAACACCCTTGCAGCGGGCGCTGCAAAACGGGCGATAGGGGTTGGTGCTGCTGTAAAGGCTCAGGCCTGCACAGGCGGGGCAGCGTACCTTGCGCGGTGCGAAGTCTTGGGGCGTGTTCGAGTCGCTCATGCGCACAAAGACATCTCAAAAGGCACGTCCTCGGTGGTGGCCAGTAACTTGCCATCGCTTTGCTGTCGCATCATGCGGATCACCACCAGCAAACGGTTGCAGCTGATTTCAGGGGTGATGCCCAATGAGGGGTCAATTTTGAGCCGCAACAGCTGAAACGTCCGGCCCTGCGGCAGGTTTTGCTGCAGTTGTCCTGCCGTGGCCATGACTTTTTGACTGCTGCCGGATTCGCGCAACATTTTCAGCAGCAACTGGACAGCTTGGGCCAAGGGGCCGAACGGTGCAACCCATTGCGCTAAATCGCTGGCACGGCTTGGCGCATCGTGGTGTTGCCAAGCAAAATAGGCGGGCAAATCAAACTCGCAAGTGCCGCCAGGGATGACAGCGCGGCTGCGCAAAGCCATCAGGAAATCGTTGTCGTTCAGGCTTTGGCCAATTTTGCCGCTGACCTGGTTGAGGGCTTCGAAGTGCTCGTCCAGTTGGGCAATCAGTCCGTCAAGGGCTTTTTCGGAGATGGCCGGATTGCCACGGTAGCCGTTGTACAGCTGCTTTTGGCGTTCGAGGTCTTTCAGCACGTCAGACTTCAACTCCGAGCGCGAGGCCACTTCGATGATTTCGAACAAAGTGGTCAGTGCAAAGTGGTGATCGAGCGCCTCCGTGCGGGCCATCAATTGGCCCAAGCGGTTGAACAATTGTTGCAGTCGCAGGTAAGTGCGGATGCGTTCGTTGAAGGGGTATTCGTACAGTATCACGCGGCGTTTTCCAGTGCCGCCATCATAGCCCGAAGTCAGCCGCCACCAGAGCCACTTGCGCCTCTAATTGAGCCAGATTCAGGCCTTGGTTGAAGACCACCACATCGGCACAGGCCAAGCGTTGTGCGCGTGAGGCCTGGAGTGCGATGATGCGGTCGATTTCTTCGGCTGCCAGCCCACTGCGGGCCATGACCCGTTGCCGTTGTGTGGCGGCATCGCAGTCCACCACCATCACCCGGTCTACTTGCTTGCGCCAGCGTTCGCCCGACTCCACCAGAAGAGGAACGTCGAACACCAAACAACGTTGGCCGTTTTGCAAGGCAGTCTGTGCTTGCTCTGTGGTGATCTGGCTCACCAGCGGGTGAATGATGGCTTCAAGCTGTTTTTTGGCATCGGCAGACTTGAAAATCTGTTCACGCATGGCTTGCCGGTCCATGGCGCCATGGGGATCGATCATTTGGGGTCCGAAGACTTGAACAATGGAAGCCATAGCCCGTCCGCCCGGGGCCGTCACGCTGCGTGAAATCGCGTCAGCGTCGATCACTGCGGCACCACGGGCTGCCAACAGGGCGGCCACGGTGCTTTTGCCGCTGCCAATGCCACCGGTCAGGCCGATGCGCCAAATACGCTGAGTGTTCATGCTTAAACAGCCAAGCCCGGCAGGTGACCAAAGGCCATGACCCACAAACCTGCCAAGGCCAAAAAGGGACCAAACGGAATATAGCCGTCTTCGGGCAGGCGCTGGCGCACACGCAGCCAGATGCCCACGATGGCACCTGTGATGGAGGCCATCAGCACCAGCGACAGCAATGCGGGCCAGCCCAGCCAAGCGCCCAGCGCGGCCAGCAGTTTGAAGTCACCTTGGCCCATGCCCTCTTTGCCGGTTATCAGCTTGAAGAGCCAATAAACCGACCACAAAAACAGGTAACCCGCCACGGCCCCCCACAAGGCCGTGGACAAACTGACATCGCTCAGCCCCAGGCTGGCCGCCAACAAACCAGCCCACACCAACGGTTGGGTGATGGCATCGGGCAGCAAGGTGGTGTCGGCGTCAATGGCCGCCAGGGTCAGCAAAGCGGCGGCAAAACCTGCCCAGGCCAAAGCAGCGCCGCTCATGCCGTATCGGGAAAAGCTCCAGACAAACAAAACACTGGTCAACAGTTCAATGACCGGGTAGCGCCAGCCTATTGCCGAGTGGCATTGGCTGCAACGACCCTTGAGCACCAGGTAACTGAGCACCGGGATGTTTTCGGACCATGACAGCACATGCCCGCAGTGGGGGCAATGCGATCTGGGCACGGCGATGTTGAAAGGCTTGGGTGATGGCCTATCGGTAGGGGTGTCAGGGCCTTGTTCGCGAATGGCCTCAGCCCATTGCGCCTCCAGCATGCGGGGCAAGCGGTGAATCACCACATTCAGGAAGCTGCCCACCACCAGGCCCAGCAGGGCAAAGCCGCCCCATAGTAGGAAATCGGTGGTCATTTCAGAACACCTGACCCAAGCGAAAAATAGGCAGATACATGGCCACAAGAATACCGCCAATCAGACCGCCCAAGACGACAATGATCAAGGGTTCGAGCAAACTGGACAGGCCGTTGACCCGGTCATCCAGTTCGGTTTCCATCAGGCCACCCGCGCGTGCCAGCAACTGGTCCATGGCCCCGGTTTCTTCGCCCGTGGCGCACAGCTGCACGATCATGGGCGGAAAACGGTCGCTTTGGGCCATGCCTTCACTCAATCGGCTGCCTTGTGTCACCTGCCTTTGCAATTGCAATGTCACACCTTCATACACGCTGTGGTCGCAGGCTTGGGCCACTGGCCCCAATGCTTCTGCCAAGGGAACGCCTGCCGACAGCAAGGCTGACAAGGTTTGCGCCCATCGTGCCACCACCGCCGTGCCCATCAGCGGCCCCAGCATCGGCAATTTGAGCAGCCAGCGGTCTTTGGCTGCTTTGAACTGGGCTTGACCCGCTTGCGGGCGCTGCCAAAACCAGAGGCACAGCAACGCGACCACAACGGCCACAGGGCCAGATGCGCTCAAGCCGTCGCTCAGTGCCACCACGATTTGTGTGGCCCAGGGCAATTCGGCTCCGAACGACTTGAACACGTCTTCGAACACGGGCACCACAAACACCAAGATCAGCACCAGCACGGAGATGGCCACACCCATCACCGCCGTGGGGTAAACCAGCGCTGAACGCACGCGCGAGCGCAAGGCCTCGTTTTTCTCCAGTGTGTGCGCCAGGCGCTCCATCATGGTGTCCAGAATGCCTGCCGACTCGCCCGCTTGAACCATGCTGGTGTAAAGCCTTGTGAAATGGGCCGGGTGCCTGGCCAAGGCCTCATGCAAAGCCGAGCCAGACGCCACGTCGTTGTGCACTTGTTGCACGATGTTCAACAGCGCCACAGACGTCAGGCTGCGCGACAACATGTCCAACGACTGCAAAAGGGGAACCCCCGCCCGCAGCAGTGCCGCCAGTTGCCGGGTCATGAGCGACAGGTCGCTTGGGCGCACACGGGGCGGTCTGTCCCACCACAAACGCTGCAGCCGCACCGACTGCACGCCTTGTCTGCGCAATTGGGCGCGGGCCAGTCCGGCTGTGTGTGCATTCAGGCGTCCTTGAGTGGGGCGGCCTTGGGCATCACGACCCTGCCATGCAAAAACCGGGGTCGGGGCGGGTGTGTCGTGCTGGCTCATGCACCGTACCGCGTGTTGGCCAAAACCTCGTCGAGCGAGGTGATGCCTTTGAGTACTTTTCGCAGACCTGCCAGACGCAATGACGCGACCCCCTCACGCTGCGCCAGTTGGGTCATTTCCTGGTTGCCCGCATCGCACAAAATCAGGGCCTGCATGTCTGCAGTCACGGGCATGACCTGGAAAATGCCGGTGCGCCCCGCAAACCCTTTGTGGCAATGCGTGCAACCCACAGGCTTGAAGGCTTCAACGGCATCGCCAAGCAGCCAATCGGCGGGCAGACCTGCTTGCAGCAACACCTGCGCAGGCAGGGACACGCGTTCTTTGCACAGAGGGCACAGACAGCGCACCAGGCGCTGGGCCGTGATCAGGGTCACGCTGGCCGCAATGTTGTACGAGGCGGCGCCCATGTTGCGCAAGCGCACCAAGGTGCTGGGCGCGTCGTTGGTGTGCAAGGTGGACAACACCAGATGGCCTGTCTGGGCCGCCTGGATGGCGATGTTGGCTGTCTCCAGGTCGCGCACCTCGCCGACCATCAAGACATCCGGGTCTTGTCGCAAAAAAGCACGCAAAGCGATGGCAAATGTCAGGCCGGGCTTGTCTTGGACATTCACTTGGTTGATGCCTTGCAGCTGAATTTCGCAAGGGTCTTCCACCGTGGCGATGTTCACTTCGGCCGTGTTGAGCCGGTTCAGACAGGCATAAAGCGATTGCGTTTTGCCCGAGCCCGTGGGCCCGGTCACCAGCACCATGCCGTGGGGGCGGTGAATCGCTTCCACCAGACGGGCCAAGTCTTCACTCTCGTAACCCAGTTGGTTCAAGTCGAGTTGGGCCTGGGCGGAGTCGAGCACCCGGATCACCAGCTTTTCGCCAAACAAGGTGGGTAAGGTGCTGACACGCAAGTCCAGTTCGCGGCCGTTGGCCAATTGCAGCTTCATGCGACCGTCTTGAGGCAGGCGTTTTTCGGCAATGTCCAGTCGCGAGAGCACCTTGATGCGAGAGGACAGGCGGTCTTTCAGCGCCATGGGCGGTGTTGCAATTTCGCGCAATTCGCCGTCGATGCGCATGCGCACCCGGTAATGGTGCTCGTACGGCTCAAAGTGCAAGTCCGAGGCTTTGAGGGTGACCGCCTGCTCCAGCAGTTGCTGGACCCAGTGCACCACAGGCGCATCGTCGATCGCCCCCAACTTTTGCGGGTTGCCGAGTTTGTCCAGCATGGCGCCTCCATGAATAATTTTGTTTTAAAAATTAAAGTGATCATGGGCTGCATTGCGAATTTTGTAAACGGGTGCATTGACCTGCGGCAGCAGTCAGTCTGAGGGAGCGTCATTGACAGATTGCGTCAACTTTCAAGGTGATTTAAAACAAAGCCTGAAACGGAATATCAGTTAGCATTTAAATTCGAATCTTCCATTGAGCCCACACATGAAATTCATTGGTTTGTTATGGCTTGCGTGTTGCCTTCCTGCTTGGGCTGACCACTACAGCCCTATCACCGTCTGGCAAACCGTGCCCTTCATCAAGGGACAGGACTTGTGCCAGTTTCAAGATGCTTATGGGAGCACGGCGCAAGAAAATCACAAGAACTTGAGCCAGCAACTCATCCATTTGCTCAACGCTGGCGCAGACCCTGCACAGCTGGTTGATTTGCTCAACGCACTAGACCGCAACACCCAACTCAATCGTGAGCGAGCCACGGCAGGCAAGGGGATGGATGTGTTGCTTGAAGGCAGTCTCAAAGCCTCCCTGGATGCCCAGTACACCAAGCTGCAGCCACGCAACCGCAACATCACATTTTTCAATCCGGCCCCCATTTACGCGTTGGCCCGTGATTTGCGCGATGAAAAACGACAAGGTTATCTGGACGCCGGAATGCTGGGCAAACTCAATGCCATGGCTTGGGGTACTTACTCTTATGCGCCGACTTGCAAGGGTGATCTGTTGGTGACTTTGCATATCCAGGTCACCTCGGGGCGAACATACAACTACCAAGCCAGGGGCCGACCCGATCAAGTCATGCTGGCCATCAGCAGTCAGTTGTTTGCAGAATTCCAACACACGCAGTTCCCATCCAAAGTCAAGATGGGCAATCGCACGCTTGAGCTGATCGGCGCGCCGGGTGTGCCGATCAGTCACACCAGCAGTGCGGCGGCAGCAGAGCGGACTTGCCGCAGCATTCAGGCGCGCCTGCCGACGGCCGAAGAATACGAATTCGTTTCCAATCTGGGAGACTGGAACCAAGGTGTCAGAACGGTCGGGCGTGTTTGGGCTTTGGCAAACCACATGGTCTTGGCGCCCGATTTGCCCAACCCTTCACCGATTCGTCCAGAAAGCGAAGTTCGTGCGAACGAGCTCTATTACTACTGCGTCAGGTGATGGCGGGAGAGCCTACCCGGCCTCATCTTCCCGTCTGCACAAGGCAATCAAGCACTTTATGAAACGAACTTGACCGGCTGGTATTGCGGGTCGGTGTGTTCGCAGGCCTCTGCCTTGGCGCAAGGCATTTGGCAGAGTTCGCGGTTGTACACCGGGCAGGCGCGGTTGAAGGTGACGACGTGGTCCACCTCGGCGCGTATGCCGATCCATTCACCCAGTTTGTGATCGTGGTGGCTGGGTACGTGGGCCATCAGCAGGTCGCCACTGGCCAGCCGCAGGGTGTATAAAAATTCAGATCCGCGAAAGGCTTTGCGGATGATTTCGGCCTTCACTGGGGCATGGTCGTCGTGCACGATGTCGTCGGCCCGCAGCAACACGTCACATTGGCCGCCCTCAAAGGCGCAAGGCAAGGGGCATTCGGCCACATCGGTCAATGTGCCAACGGGCGTGTCCACCATCAGCTGGCCATCCACTTCGCGCAACGTCGCGGGGGTGAAGACACCGTGGCCGATGAAGTCGGCGACGAAGCGGGTGGCGGGGCGGTGGTACAGGCTGTAGGCATCGTCCCACTGGTGGAGGATGCCTTCGTTCATCACGCCAATCACGTCGCCAATGGCAAAGGCTTCGAGCTGGTCGTGCGTGACCAACAAGGCGGTGGCTTTGGCGGCTTTCAGGATGTTGCGCACCTCGTGTGCGAGGCGTTCGCGCAGGTCAATGTCGAGGTTGGAAAAAGGCTCATCCAGCAGCAGCAAGTCGGGTTGGGGTGCCAAAGCCCGGGCCAGTGCCACGCGTTGCTGTTGGCCACCCGACAGTTCGTGCGGGTAGCGTTTGTCTGCTCCTTCGAGGCCGACCAGGGTCAGTACTTCGGTCACGCGCTTTTGGCGCTCAGCTTTGGGCAGGTGCGCCAGTCCAAAGCCCACGTTGCGGCCCACATCCATATGGGGAAACAGCGCGTAGTCTTGAAACACCATGCCAATGCGACGGCGCTCGGCCGGTTCGGTGTGACCGGGTTCGCTGACCACGCGGTCAGACAACAAGATTTTTCCGCCCGAGACCGGCTCCAGTCCGGCCACCGCACGCAGCAGCGTGGTTTTGCCGCAGCCAGATGGCCCGATCAATACGCCAATGTCGCCCGCATGCAAGCCCAGGTTGACCCCTCTCACGGCGGGCGTGGGGTTGCCGGGGTATTGGATGTCCAGTTGGCGCAGTTCTAGAAACATGGGTTGAATTGTAGGCAGGTTGGGTCGGCCTCTCATGGCCGTGGGCTGATCGCCATCAGGCGGGCTCCTACAATAAGCCATGACCTTGTTGAACCCGCTTTCTTGATGCTGACCACCCTGGCCCGCCGTTTATCGGGGCTCCCTTCCTTGTTTTTCGCCTTGCTGGCATTGGCTTTGGCCTTGCCGGTGTTGGCCGTGCTGGGTTCGTGGCTGCAATGGAGCGGGCCAAGCGCCGATATCTTGCTGGAAATGGGCCGCACCGTGCTGCCCGATTACGCGCTCACCACCTTGGGCCTGTGTTTGTTGGTGGCGGTGGGGGTGACTGTGCTGGGGCTGGCTACGGCGGCGCTGGTCACCTTGTTCGATTTTCCAGGGCGGGGCGCTTTTGAATGGCTGCTGCTCTTGCCTTTGGCCATGCCCGCTTATGTGGTGGCCTATGCCTATACCGACTTTTTGCAGTTCAGCGGGCCATTGCAGGTGGCTTTGCGCGAAGCGCTGGGTTTACAAGGTCGTTTGTGGCCCGATGTGCGCAGCGTTTGGGGTGCGGCGCTGGTGTTCACTTTGTCGCTTTACCCGTATGTGTATTTGCTGGCCCGCACGGCCTTGGTCGAACGGGCTTCGGGCTTGATGGAAGCGGCCAGACTGCTAGGCGCACCGCTGTCACGCCGCATTCGCGAAATTGCCTTGCCATTGGCCCGCCCGGCAGTGGCCGCTGGGGTGGCGCTGGCGCTGATGGAAACGCTGGCTGATTTTGGGGTGTCCAGCTACTTCGGTATCCAGACTTTCACGGCCGGCATTTACAAAGCCTGGTTGTCCATGGACAACCGCATTGCGGCGGCGCAATTGGCCACCGTGCTGTTGGCCGTGGTGGTGGTCTTGCTTCAGCTGGAGCAGCGTGCACAAAAGCGCATGCGCTTCAACCAAGGGCGCGGCTCGCGTCAAGGCTCTGCCGAGGCGCAGCCCGTCGCGTTGCAGGGTGCTTCCCGGGTCATGGCTTGGGCCGTGTGCAGCTTGCCCGTGATGCTGGGTTTTGTTTTGCCGGTTCTCATCATGTTGCGGGCCATGGCGGGTGAGACCACCGAGCTGCCGTGGGATCGCTTTGCCCAATGGGCGCTGACCAGTTTGCGTCTGGGTGCGGTGACTGCATTGTTGGCGGTGGGCGTGGCGCTGGCGTTGGCCTTCAGTGTGCGCACCCGCGCAGACCGCATCAGCCAAGGGGCCATCCAGCTGGTGGGTTTGGGTTATGCGATTCCCGGCGCGGTGGTGGTGGTGGGCTTGCTCTTGCCCGTGGGCTGGATTCAGCAGACCTGGCCCGCATCGTCGGCTGGCGCATGGATAACGGCCACTTCTTTGGGGCTGGTCTGGGCCTATCTCGTGCGTTTTTGCGCGGTGGCGCTGCAGTCGGTGCAAAGCGGCTATGCCCGCATTCCGGCCAGTCTGGACGATTCGGCCCGCATGCTGGGCGTGACCGGTTGGGGACTGATGCGCCGTGTGCACGCGCCCTTGCTGAAACGCACCACCCTGGCCGCCATGCTGTTGGTGTTTGTGGACGTGATGAAAGAGCTGCCCGCCACCATGGTGTTGAGGCCTTTCAACAGCGACACGCTCGCCGTGGTAGCCTACCAATTGGCGCGGGATGAGCGCCTGGGCGAAGCAGCTTTGCCCTCGTTGGCGCTGGTGTTGGTGGGTTTGATCCCCGTGATCCTGCTCAGCCGGACGTTACGGCAAACGAAATCCTGAAACCATGAACGTACGGGGGCGTGATACCCCTTTCGCGTTGGCTTAAACGGACTTCTTCTCGTACAGGGATTGTTCTTCGATGATTTGCCGGACGATGGCTTGGGCGTGATCTTCGGTGAGGCTGAATTCCTGACGCAAATGTTCGATGGTCCGTCGCTCTTTCGCATTCACATGACCGTCTTTGAGGACTTCTTCGACCTCGGTGGTGAATTCGATTTCCTGTGTCCGCACGCGAGTTGCAAATGCCGATGCAACGATGCCGGTCAGCAGCGCCACCGTGAAAACCCCGGACAGTGCCGTGAAAGCCCCAATCACTTTCCCCCAGGCTGAGATGGGCGTTGCATCGCCATACCCCACGGTGGTGATGGTGATGATGGACCACCACATCGCATCGGGAATCGTGCCGAATTTGTCGGCTTGCAAGGCGTGCTCGGCGTAGTGCATCAGGCATGAAGTGATGAGGATCGACAGCGCCAGCAGGTAAAGCGCCGAGATGAAGGCGTCTCTTTCTGCGTAGATGGAGGCAATCAGGTCTTCCAGTGCGGTGGAGTAATGCGACAACTTCAAGATGCGCATGATCCGGATGACACGCAAAAAGCGCAAATCCAGACCGGGCAACAAGGATTGCAAAAAGAAGGGCAAGACTGCGAGCAAATCGACCAGGCCGTGAAAACTGAGCATGTAGCGCAGCCGTCGGCGTGCCGCAGTGTGCTGAACGTGTTTGTTTTTTTCTGCGGCCGTCCAGATGCGCAGCAGGTATTCCACACTGAAAAACAGCACCGACACCGTGTCGAACACCGCCAAAACCGTGCCGTATTGGGCGTGGATTGCGGGCACTGATTCAAGAATGACGGCCACGACATTGCTGAGCACCATCAAGGTCAGCACCCATGAAAACAACCAAGCGGCCTTTTTGTCTTTGTGGCCCTTGAGTTCCAAAATCAGGAACAACCGTTGTCTCAGTGGATGGTGTGCAGTCATGGGCCTATATTAGACAAGAACATGGGCCTGGCCGCCTCTTTGAACAGGCTTTGACGCGGTGTTTGGCTGCAGGGGGGCGGCAGGTCAGTGCGGCTATATCTTGTTCTTTGTATAAGCAAACAACAAATCAATGGTTCGCCCTTGGGTAGAAATTGGCCACAATGCGGCAATCCCCTGTCCTCTTGAGGGCGGTTGCACGGTCTTTTTGTTGGACAATCGTGCAGCCATTCGAACAACAATGGAAACACAAACCATGGCCAAACAAGCCCCCGTAGAAGACAACATCCTGACCGAATCGGAAGAGGTGTTTGAAAAAGCCGCCGAGGTCTTTCGTGTCATGTCTGCCCCCATGCGCCTGCGCATCATCAGTGCTTTGTGCAACGGTGAAAAAAATGTGGGCGAATTGCTCAGCGAAATCGACACCACTCAGCCCAACATGTCTCAGCACCTGAACACGCTGTATCAGGCGGGTGTGCTGGGCAAGCGCCGTGAAGGCGTACAAATTTACTACCGCATCGTCAACGACCGGGTGGTCACGCTGTGCCGCGCGGTGTGCGTGCAGATTGCCAGCGAAGTCGAATGAAAGAACAGCGTCAGTTTCGGGTCGGGTTTTCACGGGCCCACCCTCCCTGCCGATCACGCTACCATCCATCCATAAGGAGTTACTAATGAAGCGTTCCCTGCTTTTGATCACTGGCCTGTTGGCCTGCACTTTGACCTGGGCCGACATCAAGGTGGTTTATCACCTGAGCGAAGGCATTCCGCAGGCTTCGCGTGCCATCGGCAATATCCGCAATCACCTGGCCGCAGACCCGACTGCCAAGATCGTGGTGGTCACACATGGCTTGGGCATCGACTTTTTGTTGGACGGGGCCACCAACCAGATGGACCAGCCATTCGCTGGCAGCGTCAGTGATCTCGCCAGCAAAGGCGTTGAGTTTCGGGTGTGCAACAACACCTTGGTGAGCCGAAAAATTTCGCCGGATAAATTGTTGATGGAAACCAAGGTGGTGCCATCGGGTGTCGCTGAAGTGGCCAAGTTGCAGGCCAACGAGAAATTTGTCTATTTGCGTCCCTGATGGGCGTTGAGACGTCCATTCGTCCTGTCTGTCTTTTTCGAGGAAAACCCATGAAGATTCAACACGCTTTGACAGCGGCTGCTTTGCTTGCCCTGTCTGGCCTGGCACAAGCCCAGGTCGATCCGCTGCATGTGCGCAGCTGGGCCGCTTCTTGCGCCGCCTGCCACGGCACCGATGGCCGTGCTCAGCCCGGCATGGAGTCCTTGGCCGGTGCCAACAAGGATGACATGGTCAAGAAAATGCTCGACTTCAAAGCGGGCCGCAAGCCCGCCACCATCATGCACCAGCTGTCCAAGGGCTATTCCGACGAGCAAATCGTTGCCATCGCCAGCTACTTTGCTGCACAAAAGAAATAAGGAAAACCGCCATGCAACGTCGTCATTTTTTGCAGACCGGCTCCGCTTTGGGTGCCATGGGACTGGTTTCTGGTTGTGCCACCGTGGGTGGTGGCAGCGGCCCCAAAGTGGTGGTCATTGGTGGGGGCTATTCGGGTGCGACGGCAGCCAAATACCTGCGCCTGTGGTCGGAGCACAAGATCCAGGTCACCTTGGTCGAGCCCAATGATTCCTTCATTTCGTGCCCCATGTCCAACTTGGTGATCGGCGGCAGCAAAACCATTGCCGAGATCACCACGCCCTATGACAACCTGACCAAGCGCCACGGTGTCACGATCGTCAAAGACCGTGTCAACAGCATCGACGCCGACAAACGCATCGTTAAATTGGCGGGCGGCACCGAGCTGACTTATGACCGCTTGATCGTTTCGCCCGGTGTCGATTTCATGTGGGAAACACTGCCTGGCATGAACAAGGCCGGTGCCAAAGACAAGGTCATGCACGCCTGGAAAGCGGGCGCTCAAACCGTCACGCTGCGCAAGCAACTCGAAGCCATGCCCGACGGCGGCGTGTTTGCCATGTCGATCCCGCTGGCCCCCTACCGTTGCCCTCCCGGCCCATATGAACGTGCCTGCCAAGTGGCTGAGTACTTCACCAAGGCCAAGCCCAAGAGCAAGGTGCTAATTTTGGATGCCAACGACGACGTGACCTCTAAAGGTCCTTTGTTCAAGAAGGCCTGGGCCGAGCGTTACAAAGGCATCGTCGAATACCGTGGCAAACACAACGTGACCGATGTCGACGCGGCCACCAACACCTTGAAGTTCGAGTTCAACGACGACATCAAGGCCAATGTCTTGAACGTGATTCCCAGCATGCGTGCCGGCGACATTGCCGTCAATGCCGGCTTGGCCACAGCCAACAAGCGCTGGTGCGAAGTGGATTTCCTCACCTTTGAGTCCAAGGCTGCCAAAAATGTGCACGTCCTGGGCGACTCGATCCAAATTGCGCCGGGCATGCCCAAGTCGGGCCACATGGCCAACCAGCACGGCAAGACCTGCGCCGCAGCGGTCATCGCCTTGTTGATGGGCAAAGAAGTCAATCCGATGCCCATCTACAACAACACCTGCTACAGCTTTGTCAGCTCGGAAGACGTGGTTCACGTTGCCAGCGTGCACAAATACGACGCCGACAAAAAGACCATGTTGGCAGTGCCCGGCTCCGGCGGGGTGTCGAGTGCGGCCAACGAGCTGGAAGGCCGCTACGCCCTGGCTTGGGCGCGCAACATTTGGGCCGATACGCTGGCTTGATGAGGCCTTTAAGAAGCGCCGCAGTCACGAGACTCGCGGCGTTTTTTTATGGCGTTTTTTGGTTTTGCATTTTGATGCGTTCGATGTCGAGGTGGATCATGAACACACGTTTTACTCCCAGTCGTTTGGCTCCTGCCATTTTGTTGTTGTGCGCAGCCTGGCTGTCATCCTCGGCCATGGCGCAGGCCGACGAAGCCCGTGCCAAAAAAATCGTGGGCGGTGTCTGTTTTGTCTGTCATGGTGCCGAGGGCGAATCGTCCAGTGAAGTGTTTCCGCGCTTGGCAGGCCAGCACTGGGAATACACCGCCAAGCAGCTGGAAAACTTCAAGACCGGCAAACGCAAAAGCACAGCCATGGCCGACATGGTGGCCAAGCTGACACCCGATGAAATGGTGGCGCTGGGCCAGTTCTTTGAAAAGAAGACCATCGAGGTTGAACCGCCCAAAGATGCCGGGCTGGCTGCTGTGGGCAAATACATTTACCACAACGGCAATAAATACAGTGGCTTGGCCGCTTGTGCCAGCTGCCACGGCGCTGAGGCCAAGGGCACGACCGCTTTGCCGCGCCTGGCGGGCCAGTATTCGGGCTACACCGAAACGCAGCTCAAGCAGTTCAACCTGCGCGAACGCACCAACGACAACGCCGTCATGCACGCCATCGCCAGCAAAATGTCGCCGCTTGAAATGGCCGCCGTGGCCGAATACCTGAGTGGCAAATAAGCGCGCTTACGGGCCCACATCTGCTTGAATGCGCGACACCCGTTGTTGCGATGGTGCCCCGCAGAGCACTTCTCATTGCCCGCAATGGGTGAAGGGCGCGGGGTCTGCGCCAAGCCGCGCCACATCAAGGTCTCTTGAAACCCTCAGCGGGCAAGGAGGTCGGTTTGGCAGAAGCCCCTCCATCGAGCCAGCGGTCGGTCAGGCCTGCGCCCACCCACATGCCCACCAGGCTCAACCAGGCGGTCAGGGCAAAAATGGCCCCACCCGTCACGCCCGCGCCCACGGCGCAGCCGCCTGCCAGCATCGAGCCAAAGCCCATGAAGACCGCGCCGCCGATGTAGCGGCGCATGCTGTAGCCGTCAGAAAAACCCTCCAGCTTCCAGTCTTTGCCGATCAGTGCGCCGATCAAGGAACCGATGAAGACCCCGGGCATCAGGCCAAAGTCAAAGCCGATGGCCGGTGCGGGCCAATGCAGCACCCGCATCAACCACTCGGCGGAGGGGCCGCTGAAAGTCAGGCCTTGAATTTGCACGGGGTCAAACGACTCGGCCGCCACCCATTGGCTGAAGCCCCAGGCCGCCGCCACCGACAAGCCCGTGCCAATACCACCCAACCACATCCATTTGTTGCGTTGCGGGCTGCGCAGAGCAAAAAGCAAGGCCGCCGCCAGCCAGATGCCGCCCATGAACAAACCCGCCCAATGGTCCATGCCCGTCAGGGCCAGCAGGTCACGCGGCGCACCGCCGTCAACAGTCCACCAACTGCTGATGTGGGTTCGCAAAGGCGATAACACCCCCGCCAAAGCGGCCTGTGCGGTCACGGCAAAGATCAGCCCAGAAAGCAGGGCGCGCAAATTGCCGTTGGCCGATAGAACCAGCAAACGGCTGGCGCAGCCGCGCGTCATGACCATGCCCACGCCAAAAAGCAAGCCCCCGATCATGGCGCCTGAGATGCTGCCTTTGGCCGAAATTTGCCGCGCACTGCCCGTGTCCAGCCAGCCCATCAAAACCATGAGCTGCACACCAATGACCGCCGAGGCAAAGGCCAGCAGCCACACCGACAGCTTGTCGCCAAAGCGGCGGTGCCAAAACTCAATGACCGCTGCACGCAGGCAAAAACGCGAGCGCTGTGCCAAAAATCCAAAGGACAAACCGATCAGCCCGCCTCCTGCGGCCAACACGGTACCTTGCCCGTAAGTCTCCAACCATTGCGCCATTGACATGGGTTGCTCCATTCATATCAGTCATTGCTGATATGAAATGTACGCCTTAACGGGTACTGCGCGATTGACGCGCATCAAGACAAGCAAGACTCAGATCGGCCAACCCATGCGGCGGTTGATGCGCCAGGCCATGCCTGCGCCCAGCCAGATAGCGATCAGGGTCAGCCAAGCCGTGAGCGAGAACAGTGAGCCCCCGGTCATGCCCGCGCCCACGGTGCATCCGCCAGCCAGCACAGCACCAAAACCCATGAGCACGGCACCGATCAGGTAATGGCCCAGTTTGTTCTCGGTTTTGAATCCTTCGAGCTTGAAGTCGCCGCCAACCAGCGCGCCCAGCAAAGAGCCCAAGAACGTTGCAGGCAGCAAGCCCGCGTCAAAGCCTGCGCTGGGTGAAGTGCTGGTGGACAGTGCGCGCATCAGCATCTCGGCCGATCCGCTGCTGAAACTCAGGCTCTGGATTTGCACCGCTTCGAAAGATTGCAGGGCGATGGCTTGGGTCAGACCCCAGCCCAAAGCAATGCTCAGACCTGCGATGATCGCGCCCAGCGCCAGGCCCCAGCGGCGTTGGTGGGTCTTGAAGAAAAAGTAAAAACCGGTAGCCAAAGCCAGCAAGGCCAACACCATTCCACCCGATGGGCCGATGCCCGAGAGCTGCAGCAAGTCGCGCGAAGGCCCCCCGTTTACGGGCCACCAAGCAGCCATGGCTTGGCGGGCCGGGGCCAGCCAACCGGCAATGCTGGCCTGAACCGTGACCGCAAACACCAAGCCCGACAACAGGGCGCGCAAATTGCCGTTCGCCGACAAGATCAGCAAACGGCTGGCGCAGCCGCGCGTGAGGATCATGCCCGCACCAAAAAACAAACCGCCCAACACAGCCCCAGAAATGCTGCCGAGCGAGGCGATGTAACGCGAATCCGACGGCTTGAGCCAGCCCGCCAGAACCAGCGCCTGCACGCCCACCAAGCAAGCCCCAAAGGCCAGCCACCATACGCTGAAACGATCACCCGCCTGGCCTTCGCAGCATTCGATCACGGCCGCGCGGGCGCAAAACCGGGTGCGCTGGGCGGCCAAGCCAAAGATGAAACCGACCAAGGCACCTGCCATCGCCAGTACATTCGAGTCTCCCCAGGTTTCGAGCAAGCTTGCGAGATTCACGGATTTCTCCAATAATTCATTGGTTTCTTATATTCAAAAGCAGCTGAATGGCAAAGCCTTTTCCGCCTGCGCAAAACCCGCTATTGTCCACGTTCTGCAAGCCATGAACCACCCTGTAAGCCTCTTTCAACCATCTGTTTGGCATCGTCGTGACTGGCTTTTACGGGTGGGGGTATCACTTTGCGCAACACCCGCGCTGGCGCAGTCTGGTGGTGCCTCCACCTTGCCCGCAGCCCAGTCGCTGCCCGACGAATTGGCCCGTGCCCTTAAAAACAAACAGCCTCTGATCGTCATGGTCAGTCTGGAGGGGTGTGTGTTTTGCCGTCAAGCCCGGCAAAGTCACCTCTCGCCCATGCAAAAAACGGGCACCGTCATCGTCCAGGTGGACATGCGTCAGAACCAGCCCGTGCTCGACTTTGCGGGCAAGCTCACCACCCACGACCAGCTCACCCGCCAGTGGAAAATTTCAATCACCCCCACGTTGCTGTTTTTCGGACCCGGTGGCAAAGAGGTGGCCGAGCGCATGGAGGGGGCCTATTTGCCCGACTTTTACGGCCCTTACCTGGAAGAGCGCATCACCCAAGGGCGAAAAGCCCTTTGATGTTCGTCCCTGCGTCAGCGGGGGGCACGGCGGACGTGCTAAATTCAAAAGATGATTCCCATCAAGATTGACTCGGCCTGGAAAGGCACCTCGGATTGCCGCAACTGCGGTATCCGCGACATGGTGCTGTTTGCCGACCTGAATGAGCAAGACTTTGGCGAAATCCACACGCCCATTGACGACATGGTGTTTGCTGCCGACGCCGCGCTCTATACCGAAGGCGAAACCGCCTTGGGCGTGTTCACTCTGCGCAAAGGCATGGTCAAGCTGGTGCGGGCCACCGCCGACGGGCGCGAACGCATCGTGCGCGTGCTGCGCCCAGGCGATGTGATCGGCCTCGAAGCTTTGGCTACCGCCCGCTACGACAGCGAAGCCATCCCCTTGGTGGAAGCGCAGGTCTGCCGCATCCCCTTGGCGGTCTTGCACCACCTGTCTGCCAACTCGCCGCGCCTGCACAAGCGCCTGATGCAAAAGTGGCAGCAAGCCCTGAAAGATGCCGATGACTGGCTGGCCGATTTGAACTTCGGTTCGGCCCGCCAACGCGTGGCCGCCCTGGCCCTGAAAATGCGTGACCCCGACCAGCCCGGCATCACCTCGTTTTTTGCACGAGACGACATGGGCGCCATGCTCGACATCAAACTCGAAACCGTGAGCCGCGAAATCAGCGCCTTGGTGCGCGACGGTGCCCTGAAGCCTTGCGACAAACAAGGCAGACGTTACGAAATCACCAACGAAGCCTTGTTAATGCGTTAAGGCTTGAGGGCGAAGGGGGGCTTAAAACTCGTCTTTGACGCTGGTCAGGCCCAGTGCGTCCCAGTCCAGCATGCCGCCGCGGTAGTAATAAATTTTGTCAGCCGGAAAGCCATCGCGGGTCATGGCTTTGATGGCCATGGGGCTTTGTGGGCAGACTGGACCGTTGCAAAAGGCGTAAACCTTTTTGGCCGATTCGCAGTTCCACTGGCTGCCGTTTTTCTTGCAACCCAACTCGTTCATGCGGGCAGCGACTTCGGTGTATGGAATGCCGACCGAGCCGGGAATGGTGCCTTTGACACGGTCGTTGGTGTCGCGCATGTCCAACACGATGGCGTTACGGTCGCTCAGGGCTTCAAGAATTTCAATCTCGCCCACCGGGTGCACGCCTGTCACAGGCACAAGTGGCTGCAGGTTGCCACCGTTTTTGGCGCAAGCCGTCATGGTGCGGGTGATGGTGATCGGGCCTTTGACGGTGTTCACGGTCACCGATTTTTGGGTGTCGATGATGTTCAAAGGGGTGCCGACCGCGATGGTGGCGGCTTGGCCAAAGGCCAGGCTTGAGAGGCTCATGCCCAGAACCCAGGCAGCGATGTGTTTCATGTGGTGTCTCCGTCAACAGTGAATAAAAAGCCCAAGCTTCTTGGCTGAGCCGGATTCTAAAAAGCTGCTGAGGTATTGATTTGATCCATATCAATTTCGTTTGGACGATGTGATGGATCATTCTGCGCAATACAACACAAGGAGACAGACACATGGCCCACATCGTGATTATTGGCGCAGGCATTGGCGGCATGCCCATGGCCTTTGAAATGAAAGAGCAGACCCGAGCAGGAGACCGTGTGACGGTCATCAGCGACTCGCCCAAGTTCCACTTTGTGCCCTCCAATCCTTGGGTCGCCGTGGACTGGCGCAAGCGCAAAGACATTGAAATGGACATTGCGCCCACGCTGAAGCGCAAAGGCATTGAATTGATCGCCCAGAGCGCCCAACGTGTGCACCCGGAACGCAAGCAAGTGGAGTTGCTCGATGGCAGCGTGGTGGACTATGACTATCTGGTGATCGCCACAGGTCCCAAGCTGGCATTTGAGGAGGTCCCTGGTTTGGGGCCCGACGGTTTTACCCAATCCATCTGCCATGTATCCCATGCCGAAATTGCCAAACTCAATTGGGACAAATTCACGGCCGATCCTGGCCCCATTGTGGTCGGCGCGGTGCAGGGCGCTTCGTGTTTTGGGCCCGCTTACGAATACGCCATGATCATGGACACTGACTTGCGTCGCCGCAAAATCCGCGACAAGGTGCCCATGACGTACGTGACGTCAGAGCCCTATATTGGCCACCTGGGCTTGGGTGGGGTTGGGGATTCCAAAGGGCTGTTGGAGTCGGCCATGCGAGAGCGTCATATCAAGTGGATTTGCAATGCGAAGACCACCAAGATCGAAGATGGCCAAATGTTTGTTACCGAGCATGATGACAATGGCCAGCCCAAAAAAGAGCATGTGTTGCCCTTCAAACATTCGATGATGTTGCCCGCCTTCAAAGGTGTCGATGCTGTTTTTGGCATTGAAGGGCTGACCAACCCACGCGGCTTCATCATCATTGATGAGCACCAGCGCAACCCCAAATTCACCAACATTTTCAGTGTAGGGGTGTGTGTGGCGATTCCGCCCGTCGAAGCCACACCCATTCCGGTGGGCACACCCAAGACGGGTTTCATGATCGAGTCCATGGTCACTGCCACTGCACATAACATCCGCGAAATGCTGGACGGCCGCGAGCCGACCCACAAAGCCACTTGGAACACGGTTTGCTTGGCCGACTTTGGCGACACGGGGGCCGCATTTGTGGCCTTGCCGCAAATTCCGCCGCGCAATGTGAGCTGGTTTGCCGAAGGCAAGTGGGTGCACTTGGCCAAAGTGGCATTTGAGAAGTACTTCATGCGCAAAATGCAAAAAGGCACGTCCGAGCCTTTTTACGAAAAAATGGTCATGGACATGATCGGCATCGTCAAGCTCAAGGGCAAGAAGTAAGCGACTGAAAAGGCCGATCAGAAGGGCATGAACCGCCCGAATTGGTCGGCCAAGTGCCCCTCGCCTTGCTCAAGCATGAAGTAGCGGAAAGACTCTGCGGCAGGCGAGAGCATTTTGGATTGGGTGTGCACCACGTTCCAGGCGCGCACCACGGGGGCACCCTCTACGTCCAGCAGTGCAATCAAGCCTTGGCTCAGCTCCAGGCCAATGGTGTGCAACGACACAAAGCCCAAACCCAGACCTGCCATGACGGCTTGTTTGAGGGTTTCGTTGCTGTGCAGTTGCATTTGCAAGCGGGGTTCGACGCGGGCTTCGGCAAAGAACTTCTCCATTGCCACACGCGTGCCTGAGCCAGGTTCACGCACAATGAAATCGTAGGGCCGCAAGTCTTCTACGGTGAGGTGTCCGCGCTGTGACAACACATGCCCTGGCGAGGAAACAAAAACATGGGGGTGCGCTGCAAAAGGCTCAGCACGAGTTTGCAGTTCTTTGGGTGGGCGGCCCATTACGGCAATGTCCACCTCGTTGTTTTGCAGCATCTGGACCAACTGTTCGCGGTTGCCCATGGCCAGTTTGAGTTCTACGCCGGGGTGTTTGCTGCGAAATTCAGCCAGCATTTTCATCATGAAGTACTTGGCTGTGCTGACCATGCCAATGGTCAGCACCCCGGTTTCGGCCCGTTGCAGCCGGGCGGCGGCGTCTTCGGCGTCCTTGACTGTGGCCAGGATTTTGCGGGCATAGACCAGCATGTATTCGCCCGCAGTGGTCAGGCTCACTTGTTTGCCACGCCGCTCAAACAAGGGCATGCCCACATGGCCCTCCAGGTCCTTGACCTGCATGGTTACGGCGGGTGGTGTGAGGTGCAGATTTTCTGCGGCACGCACAAAACTCAGGTGGCGAGCCACCTCGTTGAACACGCGCAGTTGGCGGAAGGTGGCATTCTTCATTCAGTAATAACTTAATTTGGATGTGATTAATATTGAATTTACCTTATCACGCAAGCTTTTTACAGTCCAGATATTCCCTGACAAAACCAACCCAATCGGAGACTGAAATGGACCAAAGCGCACGTTATGCCGACCTGAGCCTCAAAGAAGAAGAGCTGATCAAAGGCGGTCGCCACATCTTGGTGGCGTACAAAATGAAACCCAAAGCCGGTCACGGCTACTTGGAGGCTGCAGCGCATTTTGCAGCGGAGTCGTCCACTGGCACCAACGTCGAGGTGTCCACGACCGACGACTTCACCAAGGGTCTGGACGCCTTGGTGTACGCCATCGACGAAGCCACCGAAGACATGCGCATCGCCTACCCGATCGACTTGTTCGATCGCAACGTGACCGATGGTCGCATGATGATGGTGTCGTTCCTGACGCTGGTCATTGGCAACAACCAGGGCATGGGCGACATTGAGCACGCCAAGATCCATGACTTTTACATGCCGGAACGTGCCATTCAGCTGTTTGACGGTCCCAGCAAAGACATCTCCGACATGTGGCGCATCTTGGGCCGTCCAGTCAAAGACGGCGGCTACATCGCTGGCACCATCATCAAGCCCAAGCTGGGTCTTCGTCCCGAGCCATTTGCGCAGGCGGCCTACCAATTTTGGTTGGGTGGCGACTTCATTAAGAACGACGAACCCCAGGGCAATCAGGTTTTTTCGCCCATGAAAAAGACCATTCCCCTGGTTGTGGATGCGATGAAGCGTGCGCAAGACGAAACCGGCCAAGCCAAACTTTTTTCGGCCAACATCACCGCCGACGACCACTACGAAATGTGCGCCCGCGCCGACTTTATCTTGGAAGCCTTCGGACCTGACGCCGACAAAGTGGCCTTCCTGGTCGACGGCTACGTGGGCGGCCCCGGCATGATCACCACGGCCCGCCGCCAATACCCCAATCAATATCTGCACTATCACCGTGCCGGTCACGGTGCAGTGACCAGCCCCAGCGCCAAACGTGGCTACACCGCCTTTGTGTTGGCCAAGATGAGCCGCTTGCAAGGGGCCTCTGGCATCCACGTTGGCACCATGGGGTTTGGCAAGATGGAAGGTGAAAACGATGACAAAGTCATCGCCTACATGATCGAGCGCGACGAGTGCCAAGGCCCGGTCTACTTCCAGAAGTGGTACGGCATGAAGCCCACCACGCCCATCATCTCGGGTGGCATGAATGCGTTGCGTTTGCCTGGCTTCTTCCAAAATTTAGGTCACGGTAACGTGATCAATACATCAGGTGGCGGTGCTTATGGTCACATTGACAGCCCCGCCGCAGGTGCGATTTCGCTGCGCCAGTCCTACGAGTGTTGGAAGTCGGGGGCCGACCCGATTGAGTTCGCCAAAGAGCACAAAGAGTTCGCTCGCGCGTTTTCCTCCTTCCCGGGCGACGCCGACAAGCTGTTCCCCGGTTGGCGCGACAAGCTGTCTGCTCACAAATAAGTCGAGCCTCAACGTCAAGAGCAGGAGACCACCATGACCAGCGAACCCCTGTATCACCCACAAGGCGATGAGCTGGCCTTGTACGAAGCCGCTTATGCAGCGCGTTTGCCTGTCATGGTCAAGGGCCCCACAGGTTGCGGAAAATCTCGCTTTGTGGAGCACATGGCTTGGCGCCTGGGCAAGCCGCTCATCACGGTGGCGTGCAACGAGGACATGACGGCCTCTGACTTGGTGGGTCGCTATTTGCTCGACAGCCAAGGCACCCGGTGGGTCGATGGCCCGCTCACCCAAGCGGCCCGCAACGGGGCTATCTGCTATTTGGATGAAGTGGTCGAAGCTCGGCAAGATACTACGGTGGTGATTCACGCCCTGACCGATCACCGTCGTTGCCTGCCCATCGACAAGAAAGCCGAAGTGGTGCAAGCGCACCCGGATTTTCAGCTGGTCATCTCTTACAACCCCGGCTACCAAAGCGCGATGAAAGACTTGAAGCCCTCCACCAAACAGCGCTTTGTGGCTTTTGACTTTGATTACCCTTTGCCCGAGTTAGAGGCCCAAGTTGTGGTGAGCGAAACAGGCATCGACAGTGCCATTGCCACTCAATTGGTGCGAATCGCAGGCACAGCTCGTGCACTCAAAGGCCACGGTCTGAGCGAAGGCGTGTCGACCCGCTTGCTGGTTTATGCCGCTTTGCTGATGCGACAAGGGGTGGCGCCGCGCGACGCTTGTCGCATGGCCATGGTGCGCCCCATCACCGATGACGCAGACATCCGGCAAACGCTCGACCATGCCATCGATGCCTGCTGGGGCTGATGTGATCACGCCGGGCGCTGGGGCTTCCTTGGTCTCCGGAGCCACCAGTGTGCTTGGACCACACGACCCGCAATTGCAAGCCGCCTGGCAAGTCCTGGATTGCGCTTTGCCCGCTGTGCGCCCGATATTTGATGCCTGCGCCCACGAAGCCATGACACGCCTCAGTCCTGAAGCACTGCAGGCCTATTGGCTTGGAGGTCGTCAATTGGGCAAGCTGGGTCGAGGCGCTGCGCCTGTGCTTGCCTGGTTGACCTATTGGCCCGAAGTGGTGGAGGCGGTGCAGGCTGCAAAAGTGATGGACAAGACGGCGGTGTCGCACACCCAAGAGGCCGTCATGGCCTTGTTGCTGCGCATGCACAAGTCGCCTAACAGCGCCGCCATGGCCCCATTGATCACCAGCCTGGGGCCTGTGGCCCAGCGCCTGGCTGGTCCGGACTTGTTGGCCGGATATTTACAAACGGTGGGGCATTTCATGGACCGCACCACGGGCTCCATCCATGGCCGACAAGCTACCTTGCCCAGTCCTGGCTTGTTGGCGCTGCTGGAGCAAGCGCCGCGTTTGCTACACACCTTGTCCTTGTCGGGCTGGCAGGCTTGGGTGGATTTTGGGGCGCGTGCCTTTGCGCACCACCCGCCGCAACAACTGGACTACTTTGCCTTGCGCAGCCCCGACAGCCTGGCCGTGCTGCAGCGCGAACGTCACGGCACTTTGCTGCGAGATGTTGATCGCACGCTGGGATTGAGCCTGCAAGCGATGTGGGGCCTGCAAGCCCATCTGCTGCCCCTGCCCACGGCCCGCATCAGTGACGAATCGGGCGTGCAAGGCGTGCAAGCTTTAGCAGCCTTGCCTTGCTTGTTGGTCGAGAAAAGCCCGGATGGTCCCCTCTACGCCATGGGCCTGCCCGATGTGCTTGATGCACGCGAGGGTGTCAGCGCCTTGGACCGCTACCGCCTCATGCTCTTACACATGGCAGGGCACATGCGTTGGTCAACGCCTTGCATTGCGGACAACTGGAGCCCGATGCAGCGCCTTGCGGTGGAGTGGTTTGAAGACACGCGCATCGACTTGCATTTGATGCGTACCTGGCCTGGTCTGCGCCACAGCTTGCTGGCTTTGTACCCACCTGTGCAAGAAGGCGGCTGCAATGAGGCCACGCACGCTTGTGTGTTGCACCGCCTGAGCGTGTGGTGCCGCAGCGTGTTGGACGACCGTTTCACGGTGCAAGACGCGCAGCTGCGCGATTGGCGCGAGCGCTTTATGGCTTTGGTGGACGGGCAAGGACAGTGCCCTGAAACGGAGCCCGTCACCACCGCCCAGGTCGCCCAACTGGCGCTGCAGTTTGTAGCCCGCACACGCCGCGCCAGCGATGCCAAGGCGCAAGTGCATTTTGAGCACACCCAAGTGGATTGGCGCGACGACAATCGCCACCTGTGGCGTTTCATCGAAGAAGGCGACGAAGAAGACACCGCCCCCAGCCCCACGCGCATGACCGAAGAAGAGTTGCACAGCTTGCCACCGCAGCTCTACCCGGAGTGGGACCATTTGGCAGGCAGTGAGCGGCCCGACTGGGTGAGGGTTTTCGAATACTTGCACCCCAGTGGTAACCCGGCGCACATTGACCAACTGCTGCAACGTCATGCTGCCCTGTCCAAACGTTTGCAGCGCCTGCTCGACCAGCTCAAGCCCCAAGGCCGCACCCGCCAGCGGCACCTTGAAAACGGCAGCGAGCTGGACCTTGATGTGGCCTTGGCCGCGCACATTGACCTTAAAACTGGCCACACCCCGAGCTACCGGGTGGAGCAACACGTCCAGCCCGTCGAGCGCGATGTGAGTGTGCAGCTGGTGATGGACCTGTCGGCTTCGCTGAACGAAAAAGCCCCGGGCTCGGACCAAACCGTGTTGCAAATCAGCCAAGAGGCCGTGGCCTTGTTGGCGTGGGCTTTGCACCAGTTGGGCGATGCGCTGGCCATTGGCGGGTTCCACTCCAACACCCGCCACGATGTGCGGTACATGCACATCAAAGGCTTTGAAGAAAGCTGGGCCGACCCCGTCAAGGCAAGACTGGCCGCTTTGGAGCCCGCATATTCCACTCGCATGGGCGTGGCTATCCGGCATGCGGCGCGCACCTTGGTGCAGCGCCCAAGCGCCAAGAAGATTTTGCTGGTGCTGACCGACGGAGAACCGTCGGACGTGGACGTCTCCGACCCCAACTACCTCATGCATGACGCCCGCCAAGTGGTGCACAGCTTGCAATCGCAAGGTGTCTTTGTGTGGTGCATCCAGTTGCACCCCGCGCATGAGGCCAGCGTGCGCCATGTTTTTGGCGACCATTGCACTCTGGTGGACCGCTTACAGCAGCTGCCAGAAACGCTGGCCAGCTTGTTTTTCAGGTTGACACGCTGAAGCGTCTGAAGCTGTGCAGGCGACAATCCCCTGATAGGCTCCAGAAAGGGTTATTGCATGTCATTCCATTGGTTTGTTTTTGGTCAGGTCAAGCCTGAATATGCGGTGCCCGTGCTCAATGAGCGGGCGGTCCGTGCGGGTGCGGGTATCTTGTTTTTCTTTGCCATGGTTTCGTTCATGAACGCTTGGCTAATGGGCAACTTTGCGCCCACGCGTGTGTTCGTGCTGGCTTTCCTGTTCGATTTTGTGGTGCGATTGTTCGTTAACCCGGCTTACGCGCCGAGTTTGGTGATGGGTCAATGGCTGGTGCGACGCCAGCAGCCCGAATGGACGGGCGCTCCCCAAAAGCGCTTTGCTTGGGTCATTGGTTTGTTGCTGGCGCTGACCATGTTTTTTCTGGTGGTGGTGCAGGGCGTTGTGGGCCCGATCAACTTGCTGGTGTGTGGTTTGTGTCTGATGCTCTTGTTCTTTGAGAGCGCTTTCGGCATCTGTATCGGCTGCTGGGTTTACAACCGATTCAATGCCGAGCAGGCCCGCTTGTGCCCAGGTGGGGCTTGCGAATACATGGCTCCGTCCTCGGAGCGTTTGGGGCTTGGCCATGTCTTGCCCTTGGTGCTGCTGGCCTTGGTTGTGGTTCTGGCGGTGTCCCATGAAAAGAGCCGCGCTGTGCCTGCCGCGCAGCCCGACACCACCGAACCAGGCTTGCCCTCAGCAGCGGATCCGTCCGAGATCGCGCGCTGCAAGGTGCCTGATTTCGCCAAAGCCATGGGCCATGAGGCGAAATGGAAGCTGCACAACAACTGCCGCTGATGTCCTTCTGACCTGGGTTTGACGCTTGGCTACGCAAGGCCTTGTGGGTCTTTGCGATGCCAGCGAGCAGATCAACGGCCCGTTTGGCTGGAGCCCCATCGTTCCATCAGGCGCTGGTCGCGCGCGCTTTCGGCTTCGATGCTGTCTTTGGGCAATTGCCGCAGACATTCTTCCATTGCTTGTGGGTCAAGTTTGGTTGCCGGGGCAGGCGCAGCCACCACTTGGGGCGATCGGCCATCCCAGGCAAACGGATTGCGAAAAACGGGTGGGTCGGGCAGGCAGTCGTCTTTGTAAAGAGGTGGCCCGTCGTTGGCAAAGGGCGAAAAGGAAATGGTTTTCTCAAACACCAAAGGCTTGCCGGTCGGGGTGGGCGGAAGCGGGGGCATGTTCTTAATGGCTTGGCGGGCAAGTTGTTCCGCCACAGCCGAGGTGGTCCACAGGGTTTGAACTTGCGTCAAGCTGCCGTCGGGCGCGATCTCGATGCGAAAGCGCACCACGCCCTGGTCGGGGCCTTCAACGGCGGTGCCCATCATGCTGCGCACCTGCTGGCCCCAGCTGTAACGGTAGCCCTTGCTGTTTTTGTTTGTGTAGTTGGCGGCAAAAGCCCATTCTTCGGCCGTTGGCGGCGGGGGGGCTGCCATGCTCGCGCGAGGGGGCTCTGTAGATACCGGGGGCACAGACACAGCTGAAGACATCGCCAAAGGCGTGTCTGTCGGGGCCTGCAGGGCGGCGGTGGGCTGGGCGACTGGGGGTGTGGGTTCGGGCAAGTCCTGGCGCGGTGCCGGTAAGAGTTCCAGCAAGACGATTTTTTCAGAGGCTTTGGGCGCATCCGCTGGGCTGACGTATTTGAAACGGTAGTCACTGACCAGCAGCCACACGGCCGCGTGCAAGGCCAGCGTGAGGAAAACGGCGAAGAAGTGTTTGTCTCTGAACATGAGTCGCCGAAGCTTTTGTTGGAAGTCGTGCCTTCATTCGACGACAATATTCATCATCACTGATATTAACCGACGAATTGGAGATGACATGACTGTCCGAACGCTGTGCCTTGTGGCCGCCACTGCTTGCAGCCTGCTGCTGGCCCCCGCTGCCCAGGCCGATAACAAAGCGATTGTGACTGACGAGATGGAGGCTTATCTGGAGTTTGTGGACTACGGCGGCGGTGTGATTTTTGCCGAGCAAATTCCCAAAGACGAGTGGCCCAAGATGATGGTGATCGACGCGCGTGATTCGGCGCAATTTGCCAAGGGACACATCCCTGGCGCGGTCAACATGGACTGGCGTCAGGTGCTGGCCAAGCGCAACACTATCCCCAAAAACAAGCCTGTGCTGATTTACTGCAACACCGGGTCGCTGTCGGCCCAAGCCGGTTTTGCGCTGCGCGTGGCAGGCTGGGACAACGTGCGCATTTTGCAAGGCGGCATGGAGGAGTGGAAAGCCAAAGGCGGCTTTGATGCAGCGGCCAAAGCGGCAGGACCTGCCAAGCATTGAACGGAGTCCCTGTTGAGTCAAATCATGTCCGATGCCAATCGGTGGCGGTACAGTGAAACACATGAATGGCATCCATGAGGGCTGTCAAACATGATAGATGTCCTCTTACAAAAATCTGCCCTGAGTTCAGTCCCCATGCACATTGAATCTTTTTTTGATCCGGCCACATTCACCTTCAGCCACATCCTGGCAGACCTGTCCACTCGGCAGTGTGCGTTGATTGACAGTGTGCTGGACTATGACCCCAAGTCAGGCCGCACCGACACCACCAGCGCTGACCGCCTCGTGGACCGCGTGAAAGCCCTTGACCTGCGTGTGCAGTGGATTTTGGAGACGCATGTGCACGCCGACCATTTGTCGGCGGCCCCTTATTTGCAAAAACAGCTGGGTGGCCAATTGGCCATTGGTGCGCACATCACCACCGTGCAAAACGTCTTTGGCAAGCTCTTCAATGCGGGCACCGAATTCGCCCGCGACGGCAGTCAGTTCGATCGTTTGCTAGACGATGGTGAAAGTTTTCAGATCGGTACTTTGCAAGCCCGAGCCATGCATACCCCCGGCCACACCCCGGCCTGCATGACTTATTTGGTGACCGATCCGGTTGTTGTGCCCGCACGGCAGGTGGCCTTTGTGGGCGACACCTTGTTCATGCCCGACTACGGCACTGCCCGCTGCGACTTTCCTGGCGGCAGTGCCAGCGTGTTGTTTCAGTCCATCCAGAAAGTGCTCAGCCTGCCCGACAGCACCGAGCTGTACCTGTGCCATGACTACCCACCAGAGAGTCGACAGCCCCAATGCGTCACCACGGTGGCCGAGCAAAAAATGCACAACGTGCATGTCCACCAAGGTGTGAGCGAGGCCGAGTTTGTGGCCATGCGTGAAAAACGCGATGCCACTTTGTCCATGCCCGTGCTGATCTTGCCTTCGGTGCAAATCAACATGCGCGCTGGTCAAATGCCACCGCCCGAAGACAATGGCCAGCGCTACCTGAAGATCCCGGTGGACGCGTTGTGAAAGCCGTCTTGCGTCCTTTGCGCGTGGCCTCTTGGGCGGAAGGGGCCACCTTGCTGCTGTTGATGTTGGTGGCGGTGCCGCTCAAACGCCTGGCCGGCCTGCCCGAGGCGGTGAGCCTCATGGGGCCGATCCACGGCGCGGCCTTTGTGGCCTATGTGCTGATGGTCTTGTTTTATGCCTGGAAAGGGCATTTGCGTTCACATGCCGTTCCTCTGCTCGTGATGGCCGCTTTTGTGCCTTTCGGGGCCTTTTTTGTCGGCAGCTTGTTTCGCACTCGGCCTTAAACCATGCGTGCCTTGCCCATACCTGCCGCATGGCAGCGCTGGTTCCGTTTCGACGCTGGTCAGGCGGCCATGTGCCAAACAGTTAGCGCACCCGATTTCTGTGGATAGGTTATTTGGTTAAGCTATTGCTTAATTAATGAATCGCCAATATTGAATTGTCCTGATCCTCTGACTTTCTTAAAGTGGAGCCCTTCTTCTTCCCGAAGGGCTTCACCCCATGCTCCAAGCATTGATCTTTGACGTAGACGGCACATTGGCCGACACCGAGATGGCCCATTTGGCTGCGTTTAACCACGCGTTTGCCGAGATCGGCCTGGACTGGCACTGGGATGTGCCGCTGTACAAGCGACTGTTGGCGGTCTCTGGAGGTAAAGAGCGCATCAAGGCGTATTGGCAAACCCACGCTAACCAGCCCAAGGACATCAGCGGCGCGGGCACGCAGGAAACCATTGACCGGTTGCATGACATCAAGACCGCCGCATATGAGCAAGCGGTGCAAGACGGCGCGGTGCAGATGCGCCCCGGGGTGCTGGCGCTGCTGTCGGCCGCTAGTACGGCTGGACTCAAGCTGGCCATCGCCACCACGACTTCGCCCGTGAACATCGCGGCCTTGTTGCGCCAAGCCATCGGTGCCGACTGGAAGCAGCATTTTTCGGTGATTGAGGATGCCTCGACTGCTCCCCATAAAAAACCCGACCCCATGGTTTACCAGCAAACCCTCACACGTTTAGGTCTTCGGCCCGAGCATTGCCTGGCGTTCGAGGATTCCGAAAATGGCTTGCATGCTGCGATGGCGGCCGGCTTGGCCACCGTCATCACGCCCAATGACTTTACCGCTGAGCACGATTTCAGAGGCGCATTGCGCACCATTTCCAGCCTGCAAGGCGTGGGGGTGGCGCAGTTGCGCGAATGGCACAGCACTTTTTTCAAGGCTACCGCATGAACCCCGTTCGCATTGCCCCTTCTATTTTGTCTGCCGACTTTGCCCGTTTGGGCGAAGAGGTTCGCGCCATCGAAGCAGCGGGCGCAGACTGGGTGCACTTTGACGTGATGGACAACCATTACGTACCCAACCTGACGATTGGTCCGCTGGTCTGCGAGGCAATACGACCCCATGTCCAGATTCCCATCGATGTGCATTTGATGGTTGAGCCCGTCGATGCGCTGGTGCCCTTGTTTGCCAAGGCTGGAGCCAACATCATCACCTTCCACCCCGAAGCCAGCCGCCATGTAGACCGCACCTTGCAACTGATTCGTGACCACGGTTGCAAAGCGGGTCTCGTGTTCAACCCCGCCACGCCGCTGGAGTGGATGGACCATGTGATGGACCGCTTGGATGTGGTCTTGCTCATGAGCGTGAACCCCGGTTTTGGTGGGCAGAAGTTCATCCCCGCGACCTTGCCCAAATTGCAAGCGGCTCGCCAGCGCATCAACGCGCATGTTGCACTGGGCGGTCAGCCCATCGTGCTGGAGGTGGATGGCGGAGTGAAGACAGACAACATCGCCCAGATTGTGGCTGCGGGTGCTGACACCTGCGTGGCGGGCAGCGCTGTGTTTGGTGCGCCCGACGCCGATGGCGGTTACCGGGGCGTGATGCAAGCCCTCAAGCAAGCCGCAGTGGCCTGAGCCAGATTCCAAATTTAAAAAACTTCAGAGAGTGTTTTACCCATGTCCTTGAGCCCCCGCACCACGCCCACCTTGACGCAGTACCTGATCGAAGAGCGTCGCCGATTTCCCGATGCCAGCGGTGACTTCAATGCCTTGATTCTGGATGTCGCCATGGCCTGCAAAGCCATTGCCAAGTCGGTTGCCTACGGCGCATTGGCCGACATGTATGGGAACCACGCGGCCGATGCGGGCGGCAGCATCAACGTTCAGGGCGAGACTCAGAAAAAACTCGACGTGGTCAGTAACGAATTGTTCATCCGAATGAACGAATGGGGTGGTCACCTGGCGGGCATGGCCTCAGAAGAAATGGATGGGCCATATGACATTCCGGCGCAACATCCTCGTGGCAAATACCTCTTGGTGTTTGATCCTCTTGACGGTTCAAGCAACATTGATGTGAACGTGTCGGTGGGCAGCATCTTCAGCGTGCTGCGTGCGGCCGATGCCACCGCCGAGGGCGGTGCCCTGACCGAAGCCGATTTCTTCCAGCCCGGTACCGCCCAAGTGGCGGCCGGCTATGCGTTGTACGGCCCGACCACCATGCTGGTGCTGAGTGTGGGCAATGGTGTAGCTGGTTTCACGCTCGACCCCGTCATGGGCGAATTCATGCTGACCCACCCCGAATTGCGAGTGCCTGAAGACACCAACGAGTTTGCCATCAATGCCTCCAATAGCCGCTTTTGGGAAGCTCCGGTCAAGCGTTATGTGGACGAGTGTCTGGCGGGCAAAACCGGCCCGCGTGGCAAGGATTTCAACATGCGCTGGATCGCCTCAATGGTGGCCGAGGCGCATCGCATTTTGATGCGCGGTGGGGTGTTCATGTACCCCCGCGACACCAAGGACCCGAGCAAGCCGGGCCGTCTGCGCCTGCTGTACGAGGCCAATCCAGTGGGTTTCATCATGGAGCAAGCGGGTGGTCGCGCCAGCACCGGGCGAGAGGCCATGCTGACCGTGCAGCCCAGCAGCTTGCACCAGCGCATTGGACTGGTGTTTGGCTCCAAAAACGAGGTTGAGCGCATTGAGCGCTACCACGCCGAACCGACCAAGCAAGACAGCTTCGCGCCGCTGTTTGCCGAGCGCAGCCTGTTCCGCGACTGAGCGAGTTGGCCTGACTTCACCAAGATTGACAAAACTACAAGGAGACTTTCATGTCTGAACGCCACCCCATCATCGCCATCACCGGCTCATCTGGCGCGGGCACCTCGACGGTGACGCGCACCTTTTCGAATATCTTCCGGCGCGAAGGCGTGCACGCGGCCATCATTGAAGGCGACAGCTTTCACCGCTTTGACCGCAAGGAAATGAAGGTTCGCCAAGCCCAGGCTGAAAAAGAGGGCAACAAAAACTTCAGCCATTTTGGCTCGGACAACAACCTCTTTGGCGACATCGAAAGCCTGTTTCGTTCGTATGGCGAGACAGGCCAAGGCCAATCGCGTAAATACCTGCACAACGCCGAAGAGGCCGCTCCCTATAAGCAGGAGCCAGGCACATTTACGCCATGGGAGGCCTTGCCTGCCGACACTGACATGCTGTTCTACGAAGGCCTGCATGGCGCAGTGGTCACCCCGGAGCACAACATTGCCCAATACCCCGACTTGCGCGTGGGCGTGGTGCCGGTCATCAACCTGGAGTGGATTCAGAAACTCTGGCGCGACAAGCACCAGCGCGGTTACAGCACTGAGGCGGTGACCGACACCATCTTGCGCCGCATGCCCGATTATGTGAACTACATCGTGCCGCAGTTCGCGCACACGCATGTCAACTTTCAGCGCGTGCCTATGGTGGATACCTCCAATCCCTTCATTTCGCGTGACATCCCGTCAGCCGACGAGAGCATGGTGGTGATCCGCTTTGCCAACCCCAAGGGCATTGACTTCCCCTACTTGCTGAACATGATCAACGATTCCTGGATGAGCCGCGCCAACACCATTGTGGTTCCTGGAGGCAAGATGGAGATTGCCATGCAGCTCATCTTTACGCCCTTTGTTTGGCGCATGATGGAGCGCCGCAAACGGGCGCTGGGCCAGGCTTGATCAGAACGGAGCCCCACCGATGATCACCCCTGCACACCCCACCCCCGAGATGGCCCGCCGCATGGCCAACGCCATACGCATGCTGGCCGTTGATGCGGTCGAAGCCGCTAAATCCGGTCACCCCGGTGCCCCGATGGGCATGGCAGACATAGCCGAAGTGCTATGGAACCGCCATCTCAAACACAACCCACTCAATCCGCAATGGCCTGACCGCGATCGTTTTGTGCTGTCCAACGGCCACGGCTCCATGTTGATATACGCCTTGCTGCACCTCACGGGTTACGACTTACCCATTGAGGAGTTGAAAAAGTTCCGCCAGCTCCACAGCAAGACACCTGGGCATCCAGAGGTCGACATCACGCCCGGCGTGGAAACCACCACCGGCCCCTTGGGTCAGGGCATCACCAACGCCGTCGGTATGGCCTTGGCGGAAAAATTGTTGGCGCAAGAATTCAACCGCGAAGAGGATGGTCAGCGTTTTGACATCGTGGACCACATGACCTACGTGTTCATGGGCGATGGTTGCCTGATGGAGGGCATCAGCCACGAAGCCTGCTCGCTGGCAGGCACCTTGCGGTTGTCCAAACTGGTGGCACTTTACGACGATAACGGCATCTCGATCGATGGCCACGTTGAAGGCTGGTTCACCGACGACACGCCCAAGCGCTTTGAGGCTTATGGCTGGAACGTGATCGCCAAAGTCGATGGCCACAACCCGCAGGCGGTGAACGCCGCTATCGAAGCGGCCAAGGCACAAGCTGGTGGCGTCCATGGCAAACCCACCTTGATTTGTTGTCAAACCGTGATTGGCCAAGGTTCCCCGAACAAGGCGGGTACACACGATGTACATGGTGCGGCATTGGGCTCAGCTGAAGTGCTCGCGACCCGTGAAGCCTTGAACTGGCCTTATGCCCCATTTGAGATTCCGATGGATGTGAAGCAATCTTGGGATGCAACCTCGCGTGGTGTACGTGCTCAGACGCAATGGGACAACCTGTTTGCCAGTTACAAAGCGCTTTACCCACAAGAAGCGGCCGATTACCAGCGACGCATGCAGGGCGATTTGAGTGCTGCTTATACACAAGGCTTGCAAAATGCTTTTGCTGCGATCGTGGCCAGGCCAGACGCGGTGGCCACACGCAAGGCCAGCCAAAATGCGCTGGACTTGCTTGCCCCTTTGTTGCCCGAATTTTTCGGCGGCAGCGCTGATCTCACCGGCTCCAATTTGACCAATTTCAAAACCTGTATCAAGGCAGGCCGAGATACCTGGGGCAACCACCTGTCGTATGGTGTTCGCGAGTTCGGCATGGCCGCCATCATGAACGGGATGGCGCTGCATGGCGGTTACATACCCTATGGAGGCACCTTCCTCACGTTCTCAGACTATTCGCGCAACGCCATTCGCATGGCCGCCTTGATGAAGAAACGCGTGATCCATGTTTTCACGCACGACTCGATCGGTTTGGGTGAAGACGGTCCGACCCACCAAAGCGTGGAGCATGTGCCGAGCTTGCGGATCATCCCCGGTCTGGACGTGTGGCGACCCGCTGACGGACTGGAGACTGCAGTGGCTTGGGCCTGTGCGGTGGAGCGCTGTGATGGTCCGAGCGCCCTGGCGTTGTCACGCCAGAATCTGCCTCAATTGCTGAGCAATGTGGCTGATGCCGATAAGGTACGTCAGGGCGGTTACATCTTGTCGGACATGCCGGGCGCGCAAGCCATCATCGTGGCTACTGGATCAGAAACCTCTTTGGCCATGAAGGCCCAGGCAGAACTGGCTTTGCAAGGATTAGCCTCCCGTGTGGTGTCAATGCCGTGTACCAATGTGTTTGACCGCCAAACTGAAGCCTATCAAGAAATGGTCTTACCGCTGGGCTTGCCCACAGTCGCTGTGGAAGCTGCTCACCCTGATTTTTGGCGCAAATACGTTGGACGAACCGGCATGGTGATCGGCATTGCCAGCTTCGGCGAATCGGCCCCGGCCCCGGCTTTGTATGCGCACTTTGGCATCACCACTGAGCGCGTCTGCGAAGCGGTGCGCACCTTGGTACACCGCCATACCCATCGACAGACGGTCCCTTTGCCCGCACACATCGTGCCTTCGGACAATTGAAAGCGGCAGCACATGACTGAAGACAAGCAAGCCTATTTTTTTGACCTTGACGGCACCTTGGTCGAAACTGCCCCAGAAATTGCCGATGCGGTAAACGACACCTTGCGCTACTTTGATTGGCCCGAGGTGTCGCAGCAGCAAGTGAACGACTGGATCGGGCATGGCACCAAAGAGCTGCTGATTCAGGCCTTGGCCAGTGTCACAGAGACCACCGTGGCATCGGTTCGCACAGGCCATGATCTCAAGCAAGCGCTGCCGATCTTTGACCGCTATTACCAGGCCCGATGCGGCACACGCAGCCACCTGTATCCGCAAGTTCGCGAAGTGTTGGCGGTTTTGCGTGCTCGCGGCTGCAAGCTGGCGGTGGTCACCAACAAGGAAGGCCGTTACACCGATACGGTGCTCCGTGTCCACGGTCTGCTAGAGGCCTTTGATGTGGTGGTCAGTGGTGACAGTTTTTCGGTCAAAAAACCCGATCCCACCAGCGTGGTTGACTGCTTGAGTCGCTGGGACTTGAAGGCCTCGCAAGCCTTGTTTGTTGGTGACTCTTCGATTGATGCGGCCACCGCACGCAATGCGGGTGTGCCGGTTTGGCTGCTGCCCTATGGTTACAACATGGGCGAGTCGGTACACGCTTGCGCCCCTGATCGCGTGATCGACGATTTTTCTGCGCTGTTGTGAGTTTTTCTCGCTGTACCCGCCAGAGCCGTGGTGCACAGACCTCTTAAATGCAATGTTTTCAAAATGAAAGTGACTGACATGACCACAAAAATTGGCATCAATGGCTTTGGCCGTATCGGCCGCATGGTGTTTCGCGCTGCGGTACAAAATTTCAAAGATGTCGAGATCGTTGCCATCAACGACCTGCTTGAGCCTGAGTATTTGGCCTATATGTTGCAGTACGACAGCGTGCACGGTCGCTTTGATGGCACGGTGGCTGTTGAGGGCAGTACCCTGATCGTCAACGGCCACAAAATTCGCCTGACGCAAGAGCGTGATCCGGCCAACCTGAAATGGAACGAAGTGGGGGCTGAGGTGGTAATAGAAGCCACCGGCCTCTTTTTAGACAAAGAAGGTGCGGGCAAGCACCTGGCTGCAGGGGCTAAGAAAGTGGTCATTTCGGCCCCGTCTAAAGACGACACCCCCATGTTTGTGTTCGGTGTCAACCATGCCACCTATGCCGGTCAAACCATCGTCAGCAATGCCAGTTGCACCACCAACGCATTGGCCCCTTTGGCCAAAGTTTTGAACGACAAATGGGGCATCAAGCGGGGCTTGATGACCACCGTACACGCTACCACCGCCACCCAAAAAACCGTTGACGGCCCGAGCAACAAGGACTGGCGCGGTGGTCGCGGCATCTTGGAAAATATCATCCCCAGCAGCACTGGTGCCGCCAAGGCCGTTGGGGTGGTGATTCCAGAGATCAAGGGCAAGCTGACGGGCGTGTCGGTGCGTGTGCCTACCAGCGATGTGTCGCTGGTAGATTTGACGGTGGAGTTGGCTACACCGGCTACTTACGCCGAAATTTGCGCAGAAATGAAGGCCCAAAGTCAGGGCGCGCTCCAGCGCGTTTTGGGTTACACCGAAGCCAAAGTGGTGTCCACCGATTTTCGGGGCGAGGTATGTACCTCCGTTTTCGATGCCGAAGCCGGTATGGCGCTGGACAGCACCTTTGTGAAGCTGATGGCTTGGTATGACAACGAATGGGGTTATTCCAACAAATGCCTGGAGATGGCCCGTGTGGTGTCTGGTGCTGCTGGAGGTGCACGATGAACGTCTTGCGTTTTTCAGATGTGGTGCACAGTGGCTTTGCCGCCAATCGCCGTGTTTTCATCCGTGCCGACCTGAACGTGCCGCAAGCCGACGATGGCAGCATCACCGAAGACACCCGTGTGCGGGCCAGCGTGCCCTGCATCCAGATGGCGCTGGCCGCTGGCGCGGCCGTCATGGTGACCAGTCACTTGGGTCGCCCCACCGAAGGCGAGTTCAAGCCCGAAGACTCGTTGGCCCCGGTGGCCAAGCGTCTGGCTGAGTTGCTCGGCCGTGATGTGCCGCTGGTGGCCAACTGGGTCGATGGCGTGACCGTGGCCCCCGGCCAGGTCGTGCTGCTCGAGAACTGCCGCGTCAACAAGGGCGAGAAAAAGAACAACGAAGAACTGGCCCGCAAGATGGCCGCGCTGTGCGACATCTACGTGAACGACGCCTTTGGCACCGCCCACCGCGCCGAAGGCACCACCTACGGCATTGCCCAGTTCGCCCCCATCGCTTGCGCTGGCCCCTTGCTGGCCGCCGAGATCGACGCCATCGGCAAAGCCCTGGCCAACCCGAAGCGCCCGCTGGCGGCCATCGTGGCGGGCAGCAAAGTCAGCACCAAGCTGACCATCCTCAAAAGCCTGTCGCAAAACGTGGACCAACTGATCGTGGGCGGCGGCATTGCCAACACCTTCATGCTGGCCGCAGGCCTGAACATTGGCAAAAGCCTGGCCGAAGCCGACTTGGTGGACGAGGCCAAGGCGGTGATCGACGCCATGAAAGCCCGTGGTGCCGAAGTGCCGATCCCGACCGATGTGGTCACGGCCAAGACCTTTGCGGCTGACGCAGTGGCCACGGTGAAAAAAGCCACCGAAGTGGAAGACGACGACCTGATTCTGGACATCGGCCCCGAGACAGCCGCCAAATTGGCCGCTCAGCTCAAGCAGGCGGGCACCATTGTCTGGAATGGCCCGGTGGGCGTGTTCGAGTTCGCCGCCTTTGAAAACGGCACCAAGGTCATCGCGCAAGCGATTGCCGAGTCGAGTGCTTTCAGCATTGCAGGCGGTGGTGACACCCTGGCCGCGATTGCCAAATACGGCATCGAAAAGCAGGTGGGTTACATCTCGACAGGTGGCGGCGCGTTCCTTGAAATTCTGGAAGGCAAGACCTTGCCCGCGTTCGAGATTCTGGCCAAGCGCGCTGCGGGCTGAAGTTGCCGTCGGGACAGCCAGGAGCCAAGTGGGTCCATGGATCTCCAAGTGGGTCCATGGATCTTTTTGTCACCCCCGACTTGATCGGGGGTCCATGCCTTTGGTGGCCATGGATACCCGCCTTCGCGGGCATGACAAGACCAGGTGCCCCTGACCAAGCTGGACATGAGCTGCATGCGCCCAACAAAAAACCCCGCATGGCGGGGTTTTTTGTGGTTTCAAACGAATGATCGTTCAGGCTTGCGCTGCGGCGGGCAGGTTGCCCCGTACCGGGCTGGTCATGTTGCCCTTGAAATCGGTCCAGCACTCGCGTGTGAAGTCGTACATTTTGCAGTTCTTGGCGGTCTCGAAGTACCACTTCCAAGAGAAGCGCTGCACGATGATGCGGCCAGGCAACATCTCTTCGAGCTTGGCCTGCGCTTGCTTCAAGCGGTACAGCGGGATGCTCATGTCCACATGGTGTGCGGTGTGCTCCATGATGTGGTGCATCAGTGCGCCGATGTTGAACGGGAAGGTCAGGTGCACGGTGGTGGACACAAAGGGCGCGGCCTTGGTCCAGGCGGCTTTGTTGTCGTGCCAAGACACTTTGACGTGCGTGTGGTGCACATACACCACAAAACCGATCATGGTGTTCCAAAAGAAGAACGGCACGGCAAAACCCAGCAACACCGACAGCCAAACCGATTGGCCGGTGTAGACGGCCGCCGCCGCGAGGGTGGCGATCCAGAAGGCGGCAAACAGGGTGACCAGCAAGCTGTCCTTGAAGAAAATCGGACGACGCGTGGGCATGTGGGTTTTGTTGGGGAAGAACTCGCGCTTCCACCAGATCTCGATCATGTAATACAAACCAGGAGCCCAGCCGCTGCGGTAGGCGCGCTGCAGCAGGCGTTGCATGGGGCTGAGGGCCTCAAACTCTGTCGCTGTCAGGGGTGTCCAGACAAAGTCCACGCCCTTCAGATTGGTGTAGCCGTGGTGCACCACGTTGTGGCCGGTGTCCCACAGGCTGTAGGGCGTGAGCGAGGGCAAAAACGCGATGCGGCCCAGCACCTTGTTGAGTTCGCGGCGGGGCGTCAGGCTCTGGTGGCAAGCGTCGTGGCCGATGATGAACAAACGGCCGATCACGAAGCCGGCGGCCAGCGCGCAAATCACTTTGGCCCAGACGGCATCCAGGGCGATGGTGCCTGTGATCAGGCTGAAAAACAGGGCGTAGTCCAGGATCAACAGCACAAAGGCCCGGACGGTGCTGCGCTCGGACAAGGGGATCAGCCATTCGCGCAAAGTTTTGCGGTGCGGCAGAGGCTGGTCCAAAGAAATGGGCTGGTCAGTAGTCGGTGTGTGCAATGCGGTCATGACGATTCTGTGTAGGTAGCTTGGGCATAAGTTTAGTCGCCCTGACATCTTGTTGGGCTGACAAGGATCAATTGAGGGGCCTCAGAGGGGGGGAATCGGCATATATCCCTGGACCTCTGGGCGGGGGCGTCGCCTCACCCTTGCTGCCCGGCGTCCAGGGTAGCGCAGCCAAAAGAACCCGTGATGTAACCGATTTCGTGTGAAAATTGAAACCAAATTACATGGAGATCTCTCGAATGACACGTCGTGCCACCAAAATTGTTGCCACCTTAGGCCCTGCTTCCAGCGATCCTGCCCTGCTCGAAGCCATGATCCGCGCCGGGGTCAACGTGGTGCGCCTGAACTTCAGCCACGGCAAGGCACAAGACCATGTGGACCGCGCCATTCTGGTGCGTGCAGCATCTCAGCGTGCTGGTCGCGAAGTGGCCATCATGGCCGACCTGCAAGGCCCCAAGATCCGCGTGGGCAAGTTTGCCGAAGGCAAAGTGATGCTGGAGCCGGGCGAGCCTTTTGTGCTGGACGCCTCGCGCACCGAACCCGGTGACTTGCAAGGTGTTGGCCTGGACTACAAGGAACTGCCCCGTGACGTGAAAGCGGGCGATGTGCTCTTGCTCAACGACGGCCTGATCGTGCTGACGGTCAACGCCGTCAAGGGCGAGCAGGTGCACACCACCGTCAAGCTCGGGGGCGAGCTGTCCAACAACAAGGGCATCAACAAACAAGGTGGCGGCCTGACGGCACCAGCCCTGACTGCCAAGGACATGGACGACATCAAGACCGCCATGAGCCTGCGTGCCGACTATGTGGCGGTGAGCTTTCCCAAAAACGCCACCGACATGGAAATGGCCCGCCAGCTGTGCAACGTGGCGGGGGCCGAATACGGCCACAAGCCCGGTTTGATCGCCAAGATCGAACGTGCCGAAGCCATTCCCCACCTCGAAGCGATCCTCAAGGCCAGCGACGGCATCATGGTCGCCCGGGGTGATTTGGCCGTCGAGGTGGGCAACGCCGCCGTGCCTGCACTGCAAAAACGCATGATCAAGCTGGCCAAGGTGCACGACAAGGTCGTTATCACCGCCACCCAGATGATGGAAAGCATGATCACCAACCCGGTGCCCACCCGCGCCGAGGTGTCCGATGTGGCCAACGCCGTGCTGGACGGCACCGACGCCGTGATGCTGAGCGCCGAGACCGCAGCGGGCAAATACCCGCTGGAAACCGTGGAAGAAATGGCCAAAATTTGTTTGGCTGCCGAAGGCGCTGAGGACGTGTTGCTGGACGCCGATTTCCGGGGCCAGTCTTTCAGCCGCATTGACCAGTCGATCGCCATGGGGGCCTTGTTCACAGCCCACCACTTGGGTGCCAAAGCCATCGTGGCCATGACCGAATCGGGTTCTACCGCACTGTGGATGAGCCGTCACCGGGTGCACATCCCGATCTACGCCCTGACCACCAAATTGACCTCGCAGCGCAAGATGGCCTTGTTTCGCAACGTGCGGCCTTTGTTGATGGACACCAGCGCCGACCGTGACACGGCCCTGGCCGAAGCCGAAACGCACCTGAAAAGCCGGGGCATTGTGGGTTCGGGCGATGTGTACGCCATCACCTGCGGTGAGCCCATGGGCTCGCCCGGTGGCACCAACATGCTCAAAATCTGCAAAGTCGCCTGACAGCGAGGGCCTCAAACGGCCCCTCTCGAGGGGCACGCCCGCCAAGCGGGCGGCCCTTCGGGCGGTTCGCGCAGACCCTGGACTCGCCAGCCGATGGTCTGCTGGCGGGCGAGTGGTTCAGGCCTGTGTCAGATCGAAACCTATAAAATCATGTCCAGTTACAAGCCGGGTACATCCCAGCTCGCCTGAATTTTCAACTTCCCGGGACATCACCACCATGGCACTCGTTTCAATGCGCGAGCTGCTGGACCACGCAGCCGTCAACGGCTACGGCATTCCAGCTTTCAACGTCAACAACCTAGAGCAAGTCCAGGCCGTCATGACCGCTGCCGACGAGGTCGGTGCGCCGGTCATCCTGCAGGCCAGCGCGGGCGCTCGCAAATACGCGGGTGAGCCTTTCATCAAACATTTGATTCAAGCCGCGACCGAGCAGTGGCCGCACATTCCACTGGTCATGCACCAGGACCACGCCCAAAGCCCGGCGGTTTGCCAAGGCGCCATGAACCTCGGTTTTTCTTCGGTGATGATGGACGGTTCCTTGCTCGAAGACGGCAAAACCCCAGCCGATTTTGCGTACAACGTTGATGTGACCCGCCGCGTGGTCGAAATGGCCCACAAGCTGGGCGTGTCGGTCGAGGGCGAGCTGGGCTGTCTGGGCAACCTCGAAACCGGCGAGGCCGGTGAAGAAGACGGCATTGGCGCGGTGGGCAAACTGGACCACAGCCAGATGCTGACCGACCCCGAAGAAGCCGCGCAGTTCGTCAAGGCCACAGGCCTGGATGCTTTGGCCATTGCCATTGGCACCAGCCACGGGGCTTACAAGTTCAGCCGCAAGCCCACGGGCGACATTCTGGCCATCTCGCGGGTCAAAGAAATCCACGCCCGCATCCCCAACACCCATCTGGTGATGCATGGCTCGTCCAGCGTGCCTCAAGAGTTGCTGGCCATGATCAACCAGTACGGTGGTCAGATGAAGCAAACCTACGGCGTGCCGGTCGAGGAAATCCAGGAAGCCATCAAGTTTGGTGTGCGCAAAATCAACATCGACACCGACATCCGCTTGGCCATGACGGCCGCTTGCCGCAAGTTTTTGTTTGAAAACCCTGAGAAATTTGACGCCCGCGAATGGCTCAAGCCCGCCCGCGAAGCGGCCAAACAGTTGTGCAAACAGCGTTACTTGGAGTTCGGCTGCGAAGGCCAGGCCCCCAAGATCAAGGGCGAGACCCTGCAAGTGGTCGCTGCCCGCTACGCCAAGGGCGAACTGGCCCAAGTGGTCCGTTGATGCGTGTGCCCTGCAGTGCCAATAGTGTGCTGCCGGTCCTGCGATAATTGACCCGAATGGCCCGTTGCCTGTTCAACGGGCCTTTTTCTTTTTTGTTGTTGCTTGACTGTTTTTGCCATGACCTCTGCCCTCCACACCTCGGCCCTGACTTCCTTGCCCCTGCTGGCCCGTGGCAAGGTGCGCGACAACTATGCCGTGGGCGACGACCGCATTCTGATGGTGGCGTCTGACCGCATCAGCGCGTTCGACGTGATCATGGGCGAGCCGATTCCCGGCAAAGGCGTGCTGTTGACGCAAATGGCGCTGTTTTGGTTTGACCAGCTTGGCCCCAAGGGCTTGAACATTTGCCCCATCCACCTGACGGGCGATGCCCCTGAGAGCGTGGTGTCGGCCGATGAGGTGTCGCAGGTGCAAGGCCGCTCCATGCTGGTCAAGCGCCTCAAGCCCATTCCGGTCGAAGCGGTGGTACGCGGCTACCTGGCCGGCAGCGGTTGGAAGGAATACCAGGACAACCAGGCGGTGTGCGGCGTGAAGTTGCCTGCAGGCCTGAAAAATGCCAGCCTCTTGCCCGAACCGATTTACACCCCTGCTGCCAAAGCCGCCGTGGGCGAGCACGATGAAAACATCACCTTCGAGCAAACGGTGGACATGATTGGCGCCGATTTGGCAGGTCGTATCCGCGACATCAGCATCCAGTTGTACAAGGCGGCCCGCGACATCGCGGCGACCAAAGGCATCATCATTGCCGATACCAAATTCGAATTTGGTCTGGACGCCGACGGCACGCTGGTCTTGATGGACGAGGTGCTGACACCCGACTCTTCGCGTTACTGGCCTGCCGAAAGCTATGTGGAAGGGGCCAACCCCCCCAGCTACGACAAGCAGTTTTTGCGCGACTGGCTGGAAACGGCGCAGGTCAATGGCAAGCCTTGGGACAAAACCCCACCTGCACCCCGTTTGCCGCGTGAGGTGATTGAGAAAACGGCCGCCAAATACGAAGAAGCGATGAACAAGCTGATGGCCTGAACCAACTCAGGCATTCTGAAACCCAGAGAAAAGGCGCTGCATGGCAGCGCCTTTGACATGGGGGAATGCGAAATCAGCCAGCCAAGGCCAGCAGGGTCATGGCGTCCATGAGCAAAGTGGTGCTGGCCACCAGCATGCTGGCGAAGGCGACAGAACGGCCGCGTGGGTGCAGTGCGGCCCCCCAGAAGGCCGACAGGCACACCAGCTCCAGGCTGCCGCGCAGCCAAAAGTAGCGGCTGCTGCCCACCAAGCTGGCGGTTTCTGGGCTCATGAGCACGCCATACAGAAAAATGCCTTTGACCAACCAAAGCGCTGCACCCACATGCAGCACATGCTGCCAGAGGCGGGCACCCCAACCCGCACCACGCGCAGGCGCAGAACCCAGCAGGCATTGCAGCTCTTCAGGGGTGATCAAGGGTTGAGTGCGTGGCATATGAAAATGAATCACAAAGTGGTGTTTTGAATTCTAGGTGCGTAGCTCCTTGGACTGTCTGTGGCATGGGGTGATGGCCTTGCAAATCCGTAAGTGTCTGTAACGCCAGGTATTACATGGCGATTGAAAATGCCATTTAAATCAATTCGCATTGACGTTTTGAGTCATGCGTCACAGTTGACGGCGATGAAAAAGGCCCGGAAAGCCTGCACAGCGTGCAGCTTGTCCGGGCCTTTGTGGCGCGAAAACGCGGATCGTCAGTTGAGCATCATGCTCAGCTTGCGCCGGTAGCTGGAGATCATGGCCAGCAGCGGGTCTTCTTGCAGGGCGGCTTTGCCCATCAGCTCGATGCCCCCTGCCGATTTGCCCGTGGCGTCTTGTGCCTTGGATTTGGGTGGGGTCATCAGCTCCAGCAGGGCAACAAAGGTTTTACGCGGCGCTTCGCCGTCCCACTTTTTGTCGCGCATGATGATTTCCAGCAACTCGTCCATGGCCGCTTCCCACTGGCCCACGGCGATCAGCAGGCGGCTTTTGGCAAAGCGGGTTTCAAAGTCGCGCTTGTTCTGGCCGATGAGTTCGTCGAATTTCGCCAGTTCCCATTGGCCGCGTGGGTCGTTGGTCACGAATTCCAAGGCGTTGAGCCACTGGGTTTGCGCCTCAAAGCGCAAGGGCACCGGGATGCGACTCATGGTCGGGGCCAGCAAGGCAGCGGCTTCGGCCAGCTCACCCAGTCCGATCAGCAGTTTGACCAAGTCAAATCGGGCATCGTCGTTGCCGGGGTCAGTGGCCAGGGCTTGCTCCAAGCTGGTGCGGGCGCTGGGCGCGTCGCCCGCTTGCTCAGGCTCTTGGGCTTCTTCGGTGGCAGCTTGGGCCTGCAGTGCTTCGGCTGCGGGCAGGTGTTTGTCCAGAAATTGCTTAACTTGGCCTTCGGGCAAAGCGCCCATGAAACCATCGACCGGTTGGCCATTCATCAGCAAGACGCAAGTCGGGATGCTTTTGATGCCAAAGGCCTGGGCCAGTTGTTGTTCTTCGTCGGAGTTGATCTTGACCAGTTTGAAGCGGCCTTCGTAGGCGGCTTCTACCTTTTCGAGGACGGGGCCGAGCGATTTGCAGGGGCCGCACCACGGAGCCCAAAAGTCCACCAGCACGGGCGTGGTCATGGAGGCTTCGATGACCTCGGCTTCAAAATTTTGTATCGTGACGTCCATCATGGCAGGCAGTGTTCCGGGTTGTGTTTCGGACCCGTTTGGGTGAAACCTTAAAATTCGACATTGATCACGAAAAGCACCCAATGACTCAAGCGCTCATCGGCGTCGTTATGGGTTCCAGCTCCGACTGGGACACCATGCAGCACGCAGTCCAGATTCTCCAACAGTTTGGCATCCCTCACGATGCCCGTGTGGTTTCGGCCCACAGAATGCCGGACGACATGTTCGCCTATGCACAGAGCGCCGCCGAACGGGGCCTGCAGGCCATCATCGCGGGCGCGGGCGGTGCCGCCCATTTGCCCGGCATGATCGCGGCCAAAACCGTGGTGCCTGTGCTGGGTGTGCCCGTGCAGACCAAGGCTTTGTCGGGCGTGGATTCGCTGCACAGCATTGTGCAAATGCCCAAGGGCGTGCCGGTGGCCACCTTTGCGATCGGTGCGGCGGGTGCGGCCAACGCCGCCCTGTTTGCCGTGGCCATGCTGGCCAACCACGACGCGGCGCTGCGCCAAAAGCTCGAAGCCTTCCGCGCCGCGCAGACCGAAGCGGCACGCGCCATGACCTTGCCACCTGTGGGCAGCGCATGAGCCGGGCCATCTTGCCGGGGGCCACGGTCAATGGCCAGCCCGCCACGCTGGGCGTGATGGGCGGTGGCCAGTTGGGCCGCATGTTTGTGCACGCGGCGCAAGCCATGGGTTATTTCACCGCCGTGCTCGACCCCGACCCGGCCAGCCCAGCGGGCTTAGTCAGCCACCACCATGTGCAGACCGACTATGTGGACGAGCAGGGTCTGGCGCAGTTGGTGCAGTGCTGCGCGGCCATCACCACCGAATTTGAAAACGTACCCGCGCCCGCCCTCATGACTCTAGGCGCTCAACGCCCTGTGGCACCCAGCGCCGACGCCGTGGCCATCGCGCAAGACCGCGCGGCAGAAAAAGCCCACTTTGTGCGTTGCGGTGTGCCGGTGGCCCCGCACGCGGTCATTGCCACGCCCGCACAACTGGCGGCCGTGGGCGATGAGCTGTTACCCGGCATTTTGAAGACCGCCCGCATGGGCTACGACGGCAAAGGCCAGATCCGCGTCAAAACACGCGCAGAGCTGGCGGCGGGCTGGGACCAGCTCAAGAACGTGCCCTGCGTGCTCGAAAAAATGCTGCCTTTGCAGGCCGAGTGCTCGGTCATCGTGGCGCGTGGGGCCGATGGCCAGATCGTCAACTTTCCGGTGCAGCTGAATCTGCACCGCGAAGGCATCCTGGCCGTGACCAGCGTGTACGAAGGCGCCGTGCCTGCCGAGTTGGCTGCACAAGCCGTGGCCGCGACACGCGCCATTGCCGAAGGCATCCACTACGTGGGCGTGCTGTGCGTGGAGTTCTTCATCCTCGAAGGCGGCCAGCTGGTTGTCAACGAAATGGCGCCGCGTCCACACAACAGCGGCCACTACACCATGAACGCGTGCGACCAGTCGCAGTTTGAGCTGCAAGTGCGCACCTTGGCCGGTTTGCCGCTGAGCCAGCCGCGCCAGCATTCGCCCGCCATCATGCTGAATCTGTTGGGCGACCTGTGGCCCCAAGGTGCCAGCCCTGCTTGGGAGCGCGTGCTGGCTTTGCCCGGCACGCATTTGCACCTGTACGGCAAGTTGTCGGCCCGGCCCGGTCGCAAGATGGGGCACCTGAACATCACAGGGGCCACGCCCGAGGCCGTGCGGGCCACCGCCTTGCAAGCGGCGGCGCTGCTGGGCATTGAAGCGTTCTGACTTCAGCAGCAAGGCGACCATGATTCTGAGTGCCAACGACGCGGCCATTGCCCGCGCGGCGCAAGCCTTGCAAGGCGGCCAGTTGGTCGGCTTGCCCACCGAAACCGTGTACGGGCTGGCGGCCAACGCCACCGACGACGCCGCCGTGGCCCGCATCTTTGTGGCCAAAGGTCGCCCCGCCGACCACCCGCTCATCGTGCATGTGGCCAGCGCTGACCAAGTGCCTGTGTTTGCCGCGCAGGTGCCGGATTTTGCGCAGCGCTTGATCCAGGCTTTTTGGCCCGGTCCCCTGACCTTGATTCTGCCGCGCCAGCCCGGTGTGGCCACGGCTTCCGCCGGGGGGCAAGATTCGATCGGTTTGCGCTGCCCATCGCACCCGGTGGCCCAGGCGCTGCTCAAGGCGGGCTTGGCGCTCGGCGTGCAAGGCGTTTCGGCCCCCAGTGCCAACCGCTTTGGCCGCGTCAGCCCAACCACGGCGGCGCATGTGCAGTCTGAGCTGGGGCCTGACTTGCTGATTTTGGACGGCGGCGAATGCGATGTGGGCATTGAGTCCACCATCATCGACTGCACGCGTGGTGAGCCGGTGTTGCTGCGTCCCGGACACATCACCCGGCCCCAAATCGAGGCGGCCTGCGCCCGCGCCCTGCGTGACAAAGACGCGGTGGCTCAAGCCGCGCCCCGCGCCTCGGGCACGCTCGAATCACACTACGCGCCTCGCGCCAAAGTGCGCTTGATGTCAGCGCATGACATCGCGGCCAAGCTGCAGGCCCTGGGGCCGCATGCCAACAATCTGGGGGTGTGGTCGGCTGTGCGCCCTGATGCCGGAGCCGGTGTGGTGTGGCGCGCCCAGCCACAAGCCGCCGATCAGGCTGCACACGCGCTGTTCAGCGTGTTGCGCGATCTGGACGCCCGTGGCGTGCAGCAAATCTGGGTGCAACTGCCGCCCGATACGCCCGAATGGGAAGGTGTGCGTGATCGCTTGCAACGCGCTGCGGCCTGAAAAGGGTTTCAGCGGTAGCGCAGCTTCATCACCAAAATCATCAGCGCCAAGCTGGTGGTGATGGTGTTGGCGATGATGATGGGCCAAGCCATCAACAAAATGCCATAGACCAGCCACAGCGCCACGCCCACGGTGAACAGGCTGTACATGCCCAGCGAAATGCCGCTCACATCGCGTGTGCGGAAGGTTTGCCAAGCTTGCGGAATGAAGCTGGCGGTGGTGATCAATGCGGCGAAGGAGCCGATCCAGTCAATCAAGGTCATGGGCTTATTGTCGTTGGCCTTTGGTGCTGGGTCGAACGGCTGTTCGCGCATTTTCAAAGTTGTTCTGGTCACGTACCGCCCATTCCAGCAACTGGTCGATGGCGGGGCGGGCTTGGTTGGCGTTGGGGTGGTTGACGATGGCAACGACGGTGTAGCGCTGGCCGCTTTGGCCTTGCACATAACCCGCAACCGATACCACGTCGCGCAGCGAGCCGGTTTTGAGCCAGGCCTTGCCGATCACGGGGGACTGCGGGTTGCGCTCTTTCAGTCGGGCGGTGGTGCCATCGACCCCGGCCAGTGAGAGCGATTGGGCAAAAGCCTGGGCGTGCGGGCCACTGTGGGCCGCTTGCAGCAAAGCCGTCAAAGACGCCGCGCTGCTGCGCTCGGTGCGCGACAGGCCCGAGCCGTTGTCCAACGCGGGCTCGTCGAATCCGCTGAAGCCCTCGCGCCACCAACGGGACATGCGCAAACGCGAGGCTTCAAAGCGACCGGGTGCGCCCAATTCGCTGGACAGCGTCAAAAACAACTGCTGCGCCATCACGTTGTTGGAAAACTTGTTGATGTCCTGAATGACTTCGGCCAAGGTCAACGAGGGGGCGTCCACCAGCAAGCGTGCCGATGCAGGACGCAGCCCGTAGCGCACCTGACCACTCAGACGCCCGCCTGCGGCCAGCCACATCGCTTGCATGACGCGGGGCGCATATTGTTCGGGGTCCGGATAGGCCACGGGCCATTCGCGTTCACCACAGCGTGCGGGGTAGCTGCCCGTAAAACGCACTTGCAAAGGCTGGCTGAAGTCGGCTTTGAGCTGGCTGCGCCAATCGTTGCAAGGCGCGGTGCTGGCGGTCACTTGTGTGGGCGCGTCCATGCCCGCCAATGGCGGCTCGAAGCGCACCTGCACTGGCCCGTTGGCCGCGTCGGGTGTGAACTTGTAAACCACCGCTTTGAAGTTGAGCAGAAGCCCGTCGGGAGACACGTTGTAAGGGCGCAGTGGTTCGTCGTCAAAGGGCTCGCTGCGTTCGCGCACATCAAACACGCTGCGGTCGAGCACGATGTCACCGCGCACCTCGCGCACGCCTGCGGCGAGCACTTGGCCCAACAGATCTTGCAGGCGCTCCAGCACCAATTTGGGATCGCCGCTGCCGCGCACCACCAAGTTGCCTTGCAGCACGCCGTCACGCACCGGGCCATCGGCATAAACACGGTTGCGCCAGACGTGGTCTGGACCCAGCAAGCTCAAGCCCGCATAGGTGGTGAACAGTTTCATGACCGAGGCCGGGTTGCTGGCAGCTTGTGGGCGATGCGACAGGCGCGGGGGCTGGGCATCGGCCCGCTTGCCCGGTGTGTCCGAGGCAGGCAAAGGGGCGATCAGCACACTCAAGGTCGCGGCAGGCACTTGCGCTTGGCGCAGGGTTTTCAGCACGGCAGGGGGCAGCGCGTTGGGGTGGGCCTGCGCCAAGGGGTCTTGTTTGTGTGTTGTGGGCGCAGTTTGTGCGCTGGCGGGTGTCGGCAGTGTGCTGGTCAAGGCCAACGTCAACGCAGCGCACACGGCCATCGACCACACAGGAAAAAGGGGGCGCGTTGCGCGTGACAAGCTCATTCAGTGAGTCTAATGGCCAGAGCCTGGCACGGCGGGGCCGTATCATTCGGGCCATGCGATTTTCTTCAAAAACCGTGGGCTTGGCCTCGGCGGTCATCACGGTGTTCATCTGGACGGGCTTCATCGTCATTGCGCGTGCGTCGGCGTCTCGGGGCTTGCTGCCTTTGGACATCGCGTTGGCGCGCGTTTTGGGGGCCAGCGCCATCTTGCTGCCCTGGGCTTGGTGGCTCATGCGCCCAGCCCGGCAAGCGGGTCAAAAGGTGGGCTCGCTTTGCGGCTTGTCGCCCTTGCCCTTGACACCCACGGTGCAGGCGGGTTTTTTGGGCGGCATGCTTTATGCCGTGCTGGCCTACAACGGTTTCTTTTTTGCACCCGCAACGCACGCTTCGGTGCTGATGCCCGGCAGCTTGCCCTTGTGGACCACCTTGCTGGCCTGGCTGGTATTGCGCGAAAAAGTCTCGTCGGCCCGCGCGATGGGTTTGGCCTTCATCGTGCTGGGCGATGTGTTGGTGGGGGGCGCGAGTTTGCTCAAAGCGTTTGAAGGCGGCGAGGTCTGGAAAGGCGATTTGCTCTTCATGACGGCGGCTTGTTGCTGGGCGGGTTACAGCGTGACCGTGCGTCGCCATGGCCTGGACGCGGTGCGCGCCACCATGGCCATCACCGCCTTTGCTTTTGTGAGTTTTGTGCCGGTGTATCTGCTCTTGATCGGCACCGGTGTTTTGCCCACCCATTTGATGCAGGTGCCGTGGACCGAGATCCTGTTCCAAGCCGTTTTTCAGGGGGTGGGCTCGGTGGTCATATCAGGCATCACCTTCACGCAAATGGTGCGCCACTTTGGCCCTGTGCGCTCGACCATGATCACGGCCTTGGTGCCGGGTTTGTCGGCCTTGGGCGCGGTCTGGTTTTTGGCTGAGCCGATGCATTGGAATTTGCTGGCGGGGCTGGCGCTGGTGACCGGCGGCATTTTGTTGGGTGTTCGCCAGGCCAAGCCGGTGGTCGTTTTGCCCAACGTGGCCACAGCCGGAGGCAAGCCATGAGCGTTGTCGCAAAAGAATGGCGTTGGTTGGCTTTTGACACCAGCACCGATGTGTTGTCTTTGGCCGTGGCCCGAGGTGATCGGGTCTGGACTCAAACCCTGCCCGGTGGCGCTCAGGCTTCCAGTGGCCTGATCCCGGCGGTGCTGGCCATGTTGGCCGAAGCCGACATGCCCCTCGCCTCATTGGACGCGATTGTGTTTGGCCGTGGGCCGGGCTCTTTCACGGGTTTGCGCACGGCCTGTGCTGTGGCGCAAGGCCTCGCCTTGGGTGCCGATTTGCCCGTATTGCCGGTGGACACATTGATGGCCGTCGCCGAAGAGGCGCGTTGGGCGCAGGTGCAAGCGGGACTGATCGATGCCGGTACCGATGTGACCGTGCTGGCGCTGCTGGATGCCCGCATGGACGAGGTGTACAGCGCTGCCTACCGCTGGCAGGTGGCACCCGGTCAAACCGAGGGGGGCTGGCAAGAGGTGGCACCTTTGCAGGTCGGTGCGCCTGAAAAGATGGCCATGCCCGAGGGGGCTCGGGTGCTGCTGGCCGGCAATGCGTTTGCCGCCTACGGCGAGCGCCTGCCTGCTGGTGAACCTTGCCTTGCCTTGCCCACCGCAGCGGCCTTGCTGCGTTTGGCACCGGCCTTGTGGGCGCAGGGGCTGGCGGTGTCGGCCGATCAGGCCATGCCGCTGTATATCCGTGACAAAGTGGCCAACACCACCGCCGAACGCGAGGCCCTGAAAGCCCAGGCCGCGCTGGCGAAGGCGGCAGTTCAGCCATGACCGGTTTGACCACGAAGTCCGATACCACTGCACGCGTCCAACCCTCCGAAGCGGTGCGCAATGCGGTCACCCTGGCCCCCATGACCTTGGACCATCTGGACGCCGTCATGGCCATCGAGCAAACGGCCTACAGCCACCCTTGGTCGCGGGGCAATTTTCGCGACTCACTGAACCCGCTTTTCGACGCTCAATGCCTGTGGCTCGAAGGCGAATTGCTGGGTTACTTTTTGGCCATGCGCGGCTTTGAAGAGATGCACCTGCTCAACATCACCGTGGCACCCGCCCGGCAGGGCCAAGGTTGGGGCCACATGATGCTGGACGCTTTGTCGCTCATGTCGCGCCACGAGGGCGCTCAGTGGCTTTGGTTGGAGGTGCGCCAAAGCAACCTGCGCGCCTTGCAGGTGTACGAGCGCTATGGCTTTCGGCAAGTCAGCATCCGCAAGGATTACTATCCGGCAGACCGCCAGCAGCGTGAGCATGCGGTGGTGATGAGTTTGAAACTGTGAGCCCGAACATGAGCGACCCCACCCGATTTGACCTGGACGACCGCCAACGCGCCATGCTGGCCGAAATGGGCGTGCGCGTGTGGTGGCCACAGGCCGCGGCCGCACCGGAGCCCTTGCCGCAGGCGGCGGCTCTTGTCGCCCCAGCTGCACCCGTTTTGGCCCCTGCCGCGTCAGCCGAGTTGCCTGTTGCCGCGCCACACGCTGCCCCGCCAAGCGTTTCGCCACCCGCCTCGCGCCCCGCCCCTGTGGCACCTTTGCAGACCACCGTGGCGGTGACCGCCAAGCCCTTGGCCGATGGCGTGGACCGCATGGACTGGACCACGCTGCAAGACACAGCCGCCGCATGCCAAGCCTGCGATTTGTGCGGTCATCGCAAAAAGTCGGTGTTTGGTGTGGGCGATGTGCAAGCCGACTGGATGGTGATCGGCGAAGCCCCAGGCGAAGACGAAGACGCGCAGGGTGAGCCTTTTGTGGGTCCGTCAGGCCAGTTGCTCGACAACATGCTCAAGGCCGTGGGCCTGAACCGCAAGGCGCAGGGCGAGGGTGGCGTCTACATCACCAACACGCTCAAGTGCCGCCCTCCGGGCAACCGCAACCCGACGGCCGAAGAGTTGGCCACTTGTGCCCCCTACTTGATGCGGCAGGTCTCACTGGTGCAGCCGAAGGTGATTTTGGCGATGGGCCGCTTTGCCGTGCAGTCGGTCTTGCAGACGACCGAGCCCATTGGCAAGCTGCGCGGGCAATTGCACAACTACCAGGGGGTGCCTGTGGTGGTGACTTATCACCCTTCTTATTTGCTGCGCAGCCCGGCTGACAAGGCCAAAGCCTGGGCTGATCTGGTGCTGGCGCTCAAGACGGTTCAAGGCTGAGCAGCCATTCGCGAGCAGGGGCTTGCTCCCGCGCAGACAGGTTTGAACCGTCGTTGTGGCAGGTCGCCCCTGTGGCCGAATGTTGAAGCCTCAGTTCGTCTGGCGCTTGGGCCAGAGCACGGCTGCGATCGACAACATCATCAAAGCCACGGCAGCCCAGTCTTGCCAGTGCAAGACCTCCCCCAAGCCCACTGCGCCGCTGAAAACACCCAGCACCGGGATCAGCATCACGCTCAGGGTAGAGGCCACGGGCGGCAGGCTGCGGGCCAGATAAAACCACGCGGCTTGGGCAAAACCAAAGACCAGCACCGCATTGAAGGCGATGGCGCCCCAAGTGGCCTCAGACGGGGCATGCCACTGGTCGCGTTCCAACAAGACCGCAAGCACAGTCATGACCCCGGTGGTTAAAAACGCCATCCAGAAAGAAATGGCCAAGGTGGGCACGGGCATTGTTGTGCGGCGCAACAGCTGTGTGCCCAAGGCCCAGGTGCTGGCAGCGCCCAAGGCCAGCAGCACGCCCATGGGTTTGCCGCTCAGGTTGGACAGTTCGTGCCAGAGCAGCAAGACCACGCCGATGGACGCGGCCGCCACGCCGCCCCAGGCGCGCTTGGCCAGACGGTCCCCAAACACCAAGGCCCCCAGAACGGCTGAAAACATCGGCATGGTGTAGCCCAAAATCGCCGCCCGTCCGCTGGACAGCGACTGCACCGCCACGATGATCAGACCGTGCCAGAAAAACATATTGAAGGTCGCCAACAAGAGCAACTCGCGCCAATGCGCGCGACCAATGCGAAACGGCACCCGCTGCACCACCAAAACCAAAGCCAGCACGGGCGTGCCCAGCCACATGCACAGCGCGCGGAAGGTCAGCGGCGGAAACCCCGTGACCCCGATTTTCATGATCGGCCAGTTGATGCCCCAGACCAGAGTGAGCAAGATCAAAACAGTCCATTGCCGGGATGAGAGTTTGTGCATGGCGGCCATCTTAGCTGTGGCCCTGTGTGTCTGGGTGTCGCCGCCAGCGCCTGCGCCGACCTGCTCTGTCGCCGCTTAAAATGCCCGCATGACCTTTCTCGACATGTTGCGCACCGCCGAGCGCCAAAACGGCTCCATGCTTTGTGTGGGCCTGGACCCTGAGCCCACCAAGTTCCCGGATCGCATCAAGGGCGACTCGAACAAAATTTACGACTTTTGCGCCGCCATCGTGGACGCCACAGCCGATCTGGTCAGCAGCTTCAAGCCCC
>JAGNWH010000072.1:0-10657 GCA_017986055.1 Limnohabitans sp.
GCACCGCCAGCGAACAGCGCAGCTGTGACCGGCTTGGTGGACAACATCGGTGCCTACCAAGGCAATGTGGCCTCGGGTGGCAAGACAGACGACCAATCTCTGACGGTGACCGGCACCTTGGGTGGCGCGACGGCTGGGGCCAGCTTGGCCTCAGGCGAGACCGTGCGGATCTACGACGGTGCAACCTATCTGGGCAACGCCACGGTCAGCGTGGTGGGCAGTGGCCAGAGCACCTGGAGCTTCATCGACAGCCGCACGCTGGCCAATGCCCAGACCGTGAGCTACACGGCCCAAGTAGCAGACAGCGCTTTGAACCAAACCGCGGCAGGCACGGCCTACACCGCCACGGTGGACATTACTGCGCCAGCGAACAGCGCAGCTGTGACCGGCGTGCAGGACAACGTAGGCAGTGTCACAGGCAACGTGGCCTCGGGTGGCAGGACCGATGACACCAGCTTGAGCTTGAGCGGTACATTTGGCAGCGTCACAGCTGGGGCCAGTTTGGCCTCAGGCGAGACAGTGCGGATCTATGACGGTGCCACCTATCTGGGCAACGCCACGGTGAGCGTGGTGGGCAGTGGCCAAAGCACCTGGAGTTACATCGACAGTCGCACGCTGGCCAACAACCAGGCCGTGAGCTACACATCCCAAGTGGCAGACAGCGCCTTGAACCAAACCGTGGCAGGCACGGCCTACACCATCACGGTGGACACCCAGGCGCCAGCAAACAGCGCAGCTGTGACCGCCGTGCAGGACAACTATGGTGTCTTGCAAGGTAACGTGGCCGCGGGTGGCACGACCGATGACACCAGCTTGAGCTTGAGCGGTACATTTGGCGGTGCGACAGCTGGGGCCAGCTTGGCCTCAGGCGAAACTGTGCGCATCTATGACAGTGCTACTTATCTGGGCGATGCCAGCGTGACCGTGGTGGGCAGTGGCCAGAGCACCTGGAGCTTCAACGACGGCCGCATACTGACCAATGCCCAGACCGTGAGCTACACCGCCCGGGTGGCAGACAGCGTCATGAACGAAACTGCGGCAGGCACGGCGTATAGCGTCACGGTGGACACAACACTTCCGGATAATTTGAACTTGGGAACAGTGTCCGACATCAACTTGAACCTCATTAACAAGGTCACCATGGCCAACGGCAAGGTTTACTACTTCCTTGACATTTCTGCTGATGGCACTGCTGGATATGGGGATCGCATCACCCACGTTCGGCTGGATAACTTGCTCAATGGCAGTGCTGATACGGTGGATACGCAAACCACTGGCGCAGTCAAGGGTGTAGACGATGAACGTACTGTTTTGGTAAATGGGTACACCTTGGTGTTGCCAACCATGGACGAGTTGCTTGAGTTGTACAACGATCCGCTGTCGAATCCGCCACCGGGCTGGTACAGTGCCAGCTACTGGTCTGCGACGCGTTCGTCTGCAAACATTCACGGCGAGGTATCTTTGGTCACCTCCTTTCAGGACCCTACCGAGGCTGATATCACCCTCCTCCATGTAGCGTTTCAGGTGTTGTGATGCTGGTTGTGCACAAAGTGCATTTTTTGAAGCTTGAGATGTGAACTTTGAATCTGAACTTCGGCCTGCGGCCGAAGTTTGGGTGTTTTTCGACGCGCAGCATCAGGGGTTGACCAACCCGCGCTTTACAAGCGCCTTGATCGTTTTTACGGTCGACCTGGCCCAAGACCTGACACCTATGGGCACGGGCCATTTTTTTGCAAAGATGACATAACTGAGCAACGTTCGCGTAACAGCGACAGATAAACCATGCTGAATGACATCACAAAATACATGAGCGCAGCCAAGACGGCTGCCGATTTGGCTTTGTCGATTGGGTCGATCCAAAACATGGTGACGCGTGGTGAATTGAAAGCCATGCGAACACAGGGTGGCCACTGGCGGATTGACACCCATTCAATTGATGCGTACCGCAAAGCCCACAACTACAGAGATCGTCCCAACAGCGGCAAGATTTGCATCTTGCACCAAGGCGATGACCTAGACCCTTTGCTGGTTCAAAGCCTGGACCCTGATGCGATTCAATTGATGTTGCATCCGCTGGAATTGCTGGGCATTGAGCCCCACATCAGCGTGTTGTTCATCGATGCGCGTTACGTCTTGCGGCAAACGATGCACGAGAGAATGATCGAGGGCTTGCAAAGAAAGTACAAGTTTTTCATCTACAACAGCCAGGTGTTGCCTGAAAGCAGCCCTTTCTTGCGCATCCCTGATCTGCTGTTCGTGCCGGGCATGATCAACGCAGAGTTCATTTCTGGTTATGCCGTGGCCCAGCGGCTGGAACAAAAAACCCAGCGCGGGCCATTGAGCATGCCAGAGGCGGTAGTCAGTCCAGGTTGATCTTGGCGTAGCTGGCCACCTTTTTCCACTGCGCCATGTCGGCTTGCATGAAGCTGGCCATGCCCTGCGCATTGACCCAAGTGGGCTCGGCCCCGGCTTTTTGGATTGCGGCTTTGACTTCGGCTTGGTTGGCTACGCGCTCGAGCGCTTGTTCCAGCTTTTGCTGCACCGGGGCAGGCAAGCCTGCAGGTGCGGCCAAGCCAAACCATGCAAAAACCTGATAGCCCTTGATGCCCGCCTCCTCCATGGTGGGCACGTTGGGCAGCGCGCTGCTGCGCTGGGGCGTGGTCACGGCAATGGCCTTGAGCTTGCCTCCGTTGATCAGGCCCAAAGCCGAGGGCAGGTTGTCAAACATCATGCTGACTTCATCGGCCATGACGGCCGTCAGGCCTGCCGCTGCACCCCGGTAGGGGATGTGCGTGATGAACAAACCGGACAGGCTTTTGTAGAGTTCGGCGCTCAGGTGCAAAGAAGTGCCTTGTCCGTTGGACGCGTAATTGAGTTGGCCGGGCTTGGCTTGGATGCGGCTGCTCAGGTCGGCCACCGACTGGATGCCCGACGCCGGGTTGACCACCAGCACATTGGGCACACGGCCCAGCAGGCCGACCGGCACGATTTGCTCGGGTTTGTAAGGCAGTTTGGTGTAGAGCGCCGGGCTTATGGTGAGCGGTGGTGACGCCATCAAGAGCGTGTAGCCATCGGCTTGTGCGCGGGCCGCTTCGGCTGCGCCCAAGTTGCCACCGGCACCGGGCTTGTTGTCGATGACGATCGGTTGGCCCAGTTCTTGTGCCAGTTTGGGCGCCACCAATCGGGCCATGTTGTCGATCAGACCACCCGGTGGAAAAGGCACTACCAATTTGATGGGGCGTGCTGGCCATGCCTGAGCCAACGCGGATGTGGCCAGCAAAGGCGATACCGCGACCAAGGCGGCGGCTGCCGCAATCCAGTTTCTGCGTTGCATGAGGTGTCTCCTGATTCAGATTAATCAGGTCATCATACAAATTTTGAAAGAGCCTGACATCAGGGAGAACACGGGGCCTGACGCAGCCATCCCATCACCCACAGGGCCAGCGCCTGCCATAGGCGCTGGCTTGTCGCGTGGCTCAGTCAAATCCCCGGACCATCAGCACAGGCACGGGCGACATGCGCATCACCTGCTCTGCGCCGCTGCCCAGCAAGACGCGGCCGATGCCGCGTCGGCCGTGCGTGCCCAGCACAATCAGGTCGGCACCCCAGTTGCCCGCCTCATCGGCCACCGATTCCCCCAAACGTTGGCCGACCCGATCCACCAAGCGTGTGTCTGCTTTGACCTTGGCTGCACTGGCCAGCGCCATGCCGCTTTGCAAAATGGTGTGGCCGCTTTCGCGGGCCAGTTGAACCATCTCGCCTGAATAGGCGTGGCTGCTGAGCAGCGACAACTCGTCAATGCAGTAGATGAGGCGCACTTCGGCTTGGTCTGCCTGTGCCAACTTGAGGGCATAGTCCAGCGCTTTGTTGGACGTGTTGCTGCCATCAATGGGCACCAGAATTTTTTTGAACAAAGACATCGTGGTCTCCACAAATGAATGCGACCACCGTCCCATCAGGGGGCGTGTTTCCGGGCGCATGGGGTTGATCGGCTTCTGAATGAAAAGAGCCCCCATGTTAGAAAAGCAGCCGTCGATCTGCCAGTGATCGACCGGTCAATTTGAGGCAGCGAGATGGGCTATACCGAACTGTGTAGGCATCGGCCTGACCCGCAAAAAAGCCACGCCGGTAAGCCGGCGTGGCATGGATGAAATGCGCTGCAAGTGCGCTGTATGTGCGCTTCAAAAGCGCAGGGGCAATGGCTTACTGTGCAACCGCTTCGATGGCGATGTCGATGCGAACTTCGTCACCCACGTAAGGCGCGTATTTGCCGGCGTTGAACTCGGTGCGCTTGATGGTGGTGAAGGCGTTGGCGCCCAGCGCTGGCTTTTTCATCATGGGGTGGGGCATGGCCTGGAAGCTGGTGACCGTGAGGGTCACGGGCTTGGTCACGCCTTTGATGGTCAGCTGGCCTTCGATGGCTTTGGGCTTGTCGCCTTCAAACACCACTTTGGTGGACTTGAAGGTGGCGGTGGGGAACTTGGCGGTGTCGAGGAAGTCTTCGCCCTGGATGTGGCCATTGAAGTCGGCAAAACCGGTGTTGACCGATTTCATGTCGATCACGACGTCCACCGCGCCGGTTTTGGCTTCGGTATCCAAAACGACTTTACCGGTGGTGTTGCTGAAGCTGCTCAGCTGGGTCGAGTAGCCAAAGTGCGAGTACGAGAAACGCGGGAAGGTGTGCGAGCCGTCGACGTTGTAGGTCACGGGCGCGGCCAGGGCCGAGCCTGCGGCCACCGATGCGAAGGCCAAAGCGGCTGCGATTTTTTTGAAAGATGTCATGGGAAAGCTCCTGTTGGTGAAGAAAGGTTGAGAGGGGTTGAAAGAGGGGTCCATGTCTTGGGGGGCTTACTTGCTGAGCGCCGTGGCAAGCGAGAAGTTGACCTGGATGTCGTTGGCCACCACATCGAACTTGGCCCACATGCCTTCGCCGATGGTGTAGTCGGCACGCTTGAGGGTGAAGCTGCCGGTCAGCAGGCCGTCTTTGCCTTGGGCGGTGTGTTTCATGGGGAACTTCACATCGCGGCTCAGGCCCTTGATGCTGAGCGTGCCTTGCACTTCGTATTGGTTGGGTGCAGTTTGTTTGATTTGTTTGGCGACAAAGCTGGCCTTGGGGAAGGCCGCGGCGTTGAACCATGACTTGGTCACCACCTCTTGGTCGGCTTCGCTGGAGCCTGCGTCCACGCTGGCCAGATCGACTTCAAAGCTGGCTTTGGCCTGTTCTGCTTTGGCCGGGTCAAAGTTCACCTGGGCGGCAAACTTTTTGAAGCGGCCATCCATGGCCACGCCCATTTGCTTGTAGCTGAAGGTCACGCTGCTCTTGGCGGGCACGATGGACTGGTAAGGCGCGGCTTGGGCTTGCAAACCGAGTGCGGTGGCGGTCAGGGCCAGCAGGGTTTTCAAAACGGTGTTCATGGTGTTCCTCAAAATGGCAGGGCAACGATCGGGGTTTCAGTGTCGGGCAAGACGCGAATGGGCAAGACGCTAGCGGCTTGGCAGCATGCGGCGCAGCGTGTCGTCTTTGTGAAAAAAGTGGTGAAACAAGGCCGCAGCAGCGTGGCCTGCGATCAGCAGCAGCAAGCCGATGTTCAGGGCTTCGTGTAATTCGGCCAGGGTGTGGCCCAGTTCTTTGTCTTTGCTCAGCAGGTCGGGGATGGGCAGCACGCCGAACCAGACCGTTTGCACGCCCTTGGCCGAGCTCATGAGCCAGCCGCTCAGCGGGATGGCGATCATCAGGGCGTACAGCGCAAAGTGACCCGCATGTGCCGCCCATTGCATGTGGGCGGGCATGCTGGCTGGCAGCGCGGGTGGGCGGTGCGTGATGCGCCAGGCCAAGCGCAGCCAGACCAGGGCGAACACGCTGACGCCCGCCCATTTGTGCCAAGCGTAGTACTGCAATTTGTCGGGCGACAAGGGCAGGTCGCTCATGTAAAAGCCCAGGGCCAGCAGGCCGAAGATCATCAGGGCCATCAGCCAATGCAGGCTTTTGGCGGTGCGGGTGTAGTGGGTGTTCATGGTGTATCTGTTGAAAACGATCAGTGAAAGGCGTAGCCATCCATGGCGATCACATGGTCGCTGATGCCGCGAAAAAACGCCTCTGGCTGTGCGCCATTGCCCGCAGCGCCCAAGGCGGTGAACAGGGGCAAAAGGTGTTCGTCGGTCGGGTGGGCACGCTGGCCTTCGGCTTGTTGGCGATACGCCAGCAGGCCGGGCACGTCGTGCTGCGTCATGTGGGTGTGAATCCAGTCGGCAAAGGCCTGCACATACGGGGGCGTTGCCCCGCCTTGCATGCTGACCAACATGAAATCACGCAGGTTGTGGGTGATGTTGCCCGATGCAATGACCAGGATGTTTTGCGCGGCCAGCGAGGCCAGCGCTTGCCCGACCCGGTAAGCGTGTTCAGGCCCCAGGTGGCTTTGCACCGACAGGGGCACCACCGGAATGTCGGCATCGGGGAACATCTGGCGCAGTGGAATCCATGCGCCGTGGTCCAGGCCGCGCTGGGCGTCTTGCGCCGTGGGCAGGCCGGCGTTTTGCAAAGCGGCGACCACTTGCGCGGCCACTTCGGGGCAGCCGGTGGCGGGGTATTGCATCTGGTACAGGCGCGGGTCAAAACCGCCAAAGTCGTGGATGGTTTCGGGCCGGGTGGCAAAGCCCACCGTGGGCACCGTGGTTTCCCAATGCGGGCTGACCACCACGATGGCGCGGGGCGTGCCCAGTTGCGTTGCCAGCTGGCTCATGGCCGCACCTGCCGCACCGGGGTGCAGGGCAAACATGGGCGAGCCGTGAGGCACAAAAAGAACAGGGCGGCGGGCGGTCATGGCTGGGGGCTTGAAGGTCAGGGTTGAACGTTGTCGATGGGTGGACTTTAGGGGGTTCGGCTGCATTGAAAAAGTAGCCAATGAGCAAATATTTGTTGCAGAATCAGCAACAATGGACAAACTCGATGCGATGCAAATTTTTGTGCGTGTGGCCGAAGCGGGCAGCTTCACCGCCGTGGCCGATCAATTGCAGGTGGCGCGTTCGGCGATCACGCGCCAGATTGCCGCGCTGGAAAAACACCTGCGCGCCAAGCTCATCACGCGCAGCACCCGCAGCCTGACGCTCACGCCTGCGGGCTCGGCCTATCTGGAAAAGTGCCGGGTCATCTTGAACATGGTCGATGCCGCCGAGGCCAGTCTGGACGAAGAAAAGGCCGTGCCGCGTGGCCGCATTCGGCTGGGTTTGCCCATCAGTTTTGGTTTGGAGCGGCTCATGCCCGCGCTGCTGGCCTTTGCCAAGGCGCAGCCGCACATCGAGTTGATGATGGATTTTTCGGACCAGCGCGCCAACCTGATCGAAGAAGGCATTGACCTGTCGATCCGCATCACCGCCGATTTGCAGCCCGGCGACATCGTGCGGCAGCTGGGCCAGGTGCGCTTGCTCACGCTGGCTTCGCCCGCTTATCTGTCGGAGCACGGGGAGCCCAGCCACCCCGAGGCCTTGGCGCACCACGAGTGTCTGGTGTATTCGATGTCCATGAATTCGGCGACCTGGCCTTACCGGGTGGCTGGCCAGTTGCAGCAATTCCCGGTGCGCGGGCGCATCCGGGCCAACAATGGTTTGGCCCTGACCCGCGCCGCCGCCCAAGGCATGGGCATCACCTTGCAGCCCGACTTCATTGCCGAGCCGTATTTGGCGCGTGGCGAGGTGCTTGAACTGTTGCACGACTTTGCCCCGCCGCCTTTGGGCATTTATGCGGTCTTGCCCAGCAACCGCTACATCCCGCACCGGGTCAATGTGCTGCTGGAGCATCTGGCCGCTTTTTTGCGTCCGGTGTGAATGCGCCCGCCTGTCCCGTGGTTGACGGGGCTGGCCCGAAATCCAGACACAATTTGCCCACGCTTGCATTCACCCCTTTTCCCGCCTCTTTTTTTGCATTTCAAACCCCGACTGACGGACAACGACATGACCTACCCCAACACACAACTCTTCATCAACGGCCAATGGTGCGATGCCCAAGACGGCCGCACCTTGCCTGTGTTCAACCCCGCCACCGGCACCGAGATCGGTCGCTTGGCCCATGCCGGCGTGCCCGATCTGGAGCGGGCAGCGCAAGCCGCACAAAAAGGTTTTGAGTTGTGGCGTGACACCCCGGCCAACGAGCGCAGCGCCATCATGCGCAAAGCCGCCGTCCTGATGCGCGAACGCGCCCCGCAAATCGCCGAATTGCTGACACAAGAGCAAGGCAAACCGCTGGGCGAGGCCAAGGTCGAGGCCATGTCGGCGGCCGACATCATCGAGTGGTTTGCCGAAGAGGGCCGCCGCGTGTATGGCCGCATCGTGCCGCCGCGCAACATCAACGTGCAGCAACAGGTGCTCAAGCAGCCTGTGGGGCCGGTGGCGGCGTTCACGCCCTGGAACTTTCCCATCAACCAGGCTGTGCGCAAGATGTCCGCTGCCTTGGCCACGGGCTGCTCGATCATCGTCAAAGCCCCCGAAGAAACGCCTGCCGCACCTGCCGAGTTGATCCGCGCCTTTCACGACGCGGGCGTTCCCGCTGGCGTGATTGGTCTGGTTTATGGCACGCCCGCAGACATTTCAAACTACCTGATCGCGCACCCGTTGATCCGCAAGATCACCTTCACTGGCTCCACGCCCGTGGGCAAGCAACTGGCCGCGTTGGCGGGCCAACACATGAAGCGCGTGACCATGGAGCTGGGCGGCCACGCCCCGGTCATCCTGGCCGAAGACGCCGACATTGCGCTGGCCGTCAAGACCGCAGGCGCTGCCAAGTTCCGCAACGCGGGCCAGGTCTGCATCTCGCCCACCCGCTTTTTGGTGCACCACAAGATTGCAGACGAATTTGCCAAGCTGTTGGCCGCGCACGCCGAGTCGCTGCAGGTCGGCGACGGCCTGGTGGCAGGCACCAGCATGGGCCCGCTGGCCAACGAGCGTCGCCTGCTGGCCATGCAGGCCATCATGCAAGATGCCCGCGCCAAAGGTGCCAAGGTGCTCACCGGCGGTGAGCGCATCGGCACGCAAGGGCACTTTTTTGCGCCTACGGTGTTGTCGCAGGTGCCGCTGGATGCCGACGTGGTCAACAACGAGCCCTTTGGCCCGATTGCCGCGATTCGCACTTTCGAGAAGATCGAAGACGCGATTGCCGAGGCCAACCGTTTGCCGTTCGGCCTGGCGGGTTACGCCTTCACCAATTCGATGAAAACCGCGCACCTGCTGAGTCAGCGCCTGGAAGTGGGCATGCTCTGGGTCAACCAGCCCGCAGCACCTTGGCCCGAGCTTCCCTTTGGCGGCATGAAGGACTCGGGCTATGGCTCTGAAGGTGGCCCTGAGGCGCTGGAGGCGTATCTGACCACCAAGACGGTGTCGATTTTCAACGCCTGAACCGATCTGCGTGCTTTAGCGCGACAGCACACAGACGCGACATGGTGATTTTCGGATCATGAGGTTCCTTCAAGACAACAGGAGCCAACATGAAAAGCAACACCATCAGCCAGGCCGTGATCGCCAGCATCCTGAGCGTCACGGCCACAGCGTGGGCACAAACATCGGTGGGCTTGGGGCGTGCTGACTACAAAGACAATTGCGCCAGCTGCCACGGCGTTTCGGCCAAAGGCGATGGTCCTGTGCATTCCTTTTTGGTCAAGCCACCATCGGACCTGACCACGGTTGCCAGACGCAACGGCGGCAAGTTTCCGCAAGAGCTCATGTGGGAGGTGATCGACGGCCGCTGGTCGGGCGAATCCGGTCCGCACGGCTCGCGCGAAATGCCGGTGTGGGGCAATGAGTTCAAGGCCCGCGCCATGACCCAAACTGGCGACTCGCCACGCACGGCAGAGTGGTCCGCACGCAACCGCATCGTGTCCTTGCTCATGTACCTGGAAACGGTGCAGGTGCCTTGAACGCCAAAGGGCTTGCGCTTTGATGGCGCGGGGTTTCAGGGTGGGCTGATTTCCAGCCGTTTCAGGTCAAAGCCCGCAGTGGCCAATTTGTCCAGCAGCTGCTGGACCGTCGCAGGCGGCAATTGCGGTGTGCGCGACAAGATCCACAGGTAGTCGCGTTTGGGCTCGCTCACCACCACCCACTGGTATTGCGGGTCTAGGTCAATGATCCAGTAATCGCCCCAGACCATGGGAATGAAGGACAGCCATTCGGGGGCAAAGCGCACCTTGAGCTTGGCCGAAGTCGGTCCGCCGATTTGACGGGCCACGCCCAGCGCTTCGCGCCATTCGCCCTTGTCGGTTTTGCAGCGGTTGAGCACCTGCACCCGACCGTCGGGCTGCAGGCTGTAAGTGGCTTGTGTGCTGCTCACGCATTGCTTTTGAAACCAGTTGGGGTATTTGGCGATCTCATGCCAAGTGCCCATGTAGCGCGGCACGTCCACCGAGGGCACTGTGGCCAGTGGCGTCACGGCGTTCTGGGCGTGACAGGCCGCAGCCCAAGTGCCCAGACAGACCAGTGCAGAAAGAGCGCTTGCGCGCAAAGCTTGTTTCATGGGGGTGTGTTTCATGTCCGTAACGGGCTTAGTTGCGCAGCCCTTTGACCAAGGGCTGCGCCAGGCGTTCGCCTTCATGCTGCCAAAAGTCAGCGGGCGCACCCTGAATGCGCAAAATGGCGTTGCCCATGTGTGTGGCCGCTGCTTGCCGGGCGGCTTCTG
>JAGNWH010000073.1:0-10624 GCA_017986055.1 Limnohabitans sp.
CCAGCGCAGCCGAATGGCGCGCTCAATGCCCACCGCATCCAGCCCCTGCGAGACCAGCAACTTGGCAGGGTCACCATGCTCGATGAATTCATCGGCAAAGCCCAACTGCAACAAAGGCCGAACCAGCTTGGCGGCTTGCAGCGCTTCTGACACCGCACTGCCTGCGCCGCCCATGATGCAACCGTCCTCCAGGGTGACCAGCCTCTCGTGACTTTGGGCCATCTGCGTCAGCAATTCTGTGTCCAGCGGCTTGACCCAGCGCATGTTGACCACCGTGGCATTGAGTTTCTCTGCCGCTTGCAGGGCCGGAGCCAGCAGGCTGCCAAAGACCAAAATGGCCAGCTGTTCGCCCTGGCGGCGCACTTCACCTTTGCCGAAGGGCAAAACATCCAAGTCACAGCCGGGCACCGCGCCCACACCAGCCCCGCGTGGGTAACGCACGGCGACCGGGTGGTTTTGGGCGTATGCAGTGCTCAGCAATTGGCGGCACTCGCGCTCATCGGCCGGGCAAGCCAGGCTCATGTTCGGAATGCAACGGACAAACGCGATGTCATATGCCCCAGCGTGGGTCGCGCCATCTGCGCCCACCAGCCCGGCACGGTCGATCGCAAAAACCACCGGCAGGTTTTGCAGGGCCACGTCGTGGATCAACTGGTCGTAGGCACGTTGCAAAAACGTCGAATAAATCGCCACCACGGGCTTGAGGCCTTCGCAGGCCATGCCTGCGGCAAAGGTGACGGCATGCTGCTCGGCGATGCCCACGTCGTAATAACGGTCAGGAAAACGGCGGTGAAAGTCCAGCATCCCGGAGCCTTCGCGCATGGCGGGCGTGATGCCCACCAGCCGCTTGTCTTGCTCGGCCATGTCACACAACCACTGGCCAAACACTTGGGTGAAGGTGGTTTTAGGCGGCGTAACGGGGGGCAGCAAGCCCACATTCGGATCAAATTTACCGGGTCCGTGATAGGCCACTGGATCGGCCTCGGCCAGTTTGTAGCCTTGGCCCTTTTTGGTGACCACATGCAAGAACTGCGGGCCATCAAGGTGCTTGATGTTTTCCAGCGTCGGGATCAGCGATTCGAGATCGTGCCCGTCGATCGGTCCGATGTAGTTGAAGCCAAATTTCTCGAACAACGTGGCTGGCACCACCATGCCTTTGGCATGCTCTTCGAGGCGCTTGGCCAACTCAAACAGCGGCGGCGCGTTCTTGAGCACGTTTTTACCAACCGTTTTGGCTGCCGAATAAAAACGCCCACTCATCAGCTGGGCCAGGTAGCGGTTGAGTGCCCCCACCGGCGGGCTGATCGACATGTCGTTGTCGTTCAGGATCACCAGCAGCTTGCAATCCTCGACGCCCGCGTTGTTGAGTGCCTCAAAAGCCATGCCAGCCGTCATGGCGCCATCGCCAATCACCGCAATCGCATGACGCGACTCGCCCTTTTGGCGGGCGGCCAAAGCCATGCCCAAAGCCGCAGAAATGCTGGTCGATGAATGCCCCACGCCGAAGGTGTCGTATTCACTTTCGTCGCGGCGCGGAAACCCCGACAAGCCGCCCATTTGACGCAAGGACGGCATGCGATCGCGCCGCCCAGTAAGGATTTTGTGCGGGTAAGTCTGGTGCCCAACATCCCACACGATGCGGTCTTCTGGCGTGTTGAACACGTAGTGCAACGCCACCGTCAACTCGACTGTGCCGAGATTGGAGCTGAGGTGACCACCCGTTTTGGACACGTTGTCCAAAACACAGTTTCTCAATTCATCGGCCAGGCGCGGCAACTCGTGGCGCGGCAAGCGGCGCAGGTCTGCAGGCGAGGCGATGGTTTGGAGTAATGCGGTCATAAATCAGTTGTTTCGTTGTACCACCATGGCGGTCAGACCACGCAATGCCGCCAGACGGGCATCGGGCAGTCCGGTATCGGCAAGGGCCTGCATGGCCTGATCGGCCAAGTCGTCGGCGTAAGCCTTGGCGGCTTCGAGCCCCATCAGGGCGACATAAGTCGGCTTATCAGCCGCCTCGTCTTTGCCTGCCGTTTTGCCCAAGGTGGCCGAATCGGCCGTCACGTCCAGCACATCGTCCACCACCTGAAAAGCCAGGCCCAGTGCCTGACCGAAACGGGCCAAGGCGGTCTGCGCAGCATCGGGCACACCGGCCACACAAGCCACGCCCATTTGCACACTGCACAACAGCAAAGCGCCAGTTTTGAGGCGGTGCATCTGGCGCAACTGGTCTTCGCTCAGACGCTGGCCCACGCTCGCCAGGTCAATCGCCTGGCCCCCGGCCATGCCTTGGTAGCCAGAGGCACGCGCCAACAAAGCCACACAGGTCGCTTGAGCCGACGCCGCCACACTGCCGTCCTGGGGGGTCAGCATTTCAAACGCCAAAGTTTGCAAGGCATCGCCCGCGAGCAAGGCCTGCGCCTCACCAAATTGCACATGCACCGTCGGTTTGCCGCGCCGAAGCACATCGTTGTCCATGCAGGGCATGTCGTCGTGCACCAGCGAATAGGCATGGATCAGCTCGATCGCACAGGCCGCATTCAGGGCGGCCGCACTTTGTCGGGCATCGCCTAAAGCCTCGGCAGTGGCCAGCACCAGCAAGGGGCGCAGGCGTTTGCCGCCATCGAGCACGGCATAACGCATGGCCTGACCCAAAGCGGCGGGCGATTCGGCCTGAATGGCATCGGACAAAGCAGCCTCTACGCGGTCCAGATGCACTTGCATCCAGGCTTTCAGGTCAAAAGGACTCATGCGCCACTCCAGGGTTTGAGTTGACCGCCGTCCAGTACCTGAATCTGGTCTTCCACTGCCTTGAGCTTGTCGCGGCAAAAAGTCAGCAAAGCCGCGCCGCGCTGGTAGCCGCTGAGCAACTGGTCCAGGGGCATCTGACCCGACTCCAATTGCCCCACCAAAAGCTCCAACTCGGATAAAGCAGCCTCGTAAGTTGCGGGCAAAGCCGGCACAAGGGCGTCAGCGAGGTCGGATTTGGCAGCCTTGGGCATAAAAGTGTTCCGGGAAAAGCGTCAATTTTAGGCGTTAAGCATCCGTCCAGCTGACAAAAGCCCCTTTAGTCCGCCTGCACAAAGCGTCATTTCGGCGCATTTTCAGGATGTGTGGCCGAACAGCCCGCTGCGCAAGGGCCTCCGGGGTAGAATCAAAGCTCATCGGCAGGAAATTTCCTGTCATTTTTTTGCGCCGTTTTCATTGAATTCAGCGCTTTGTCCCTGCCCCTTCATAGGGGGAGTCTCTAGGTCAGGTCACCCATGTCTGATTTAAGTCTTCAACTGCAGCAGGCCGCAAGCCAACTACCAGTTTCCACTTATTTCGATGAGGCGCTGTTTCAGCGCGAATTGAACACGCTCTTCCGGCAAGGCCCCCGCTACGTGGGCCACCAGCTGGCAGTGCCCAACCCGGGCGATTATTACGCCCTGCCCCACGAAGCCGAAGGCCGTGCCTTGGTGCGCAACGCCCAAGGCGGGGTCGAACTCGTCTCCAACGTCTGCCGCCACCGCCAAGCGGTCATGCTGAATGGCCGAGGCAATCTGCAGACCCAGCAAAAAGGCAGTGCTGGCGGCAACATCGTCTGCCCCTTGCACCGCTGGACCTACGCACCAGACGGACAACTGCTGGGTGCGCCGCACTTTTCGCACGACCCCTGCCTGAATCTGAACAACTACAAGTTACAGACATGGAACGGCCTGTTGTTTGAAGACAATGGTCGCGACATCGCCGCCGATCTGGCCGGCATGGGGCCACGCTCGCAGCTCGATTTTTCGGGCTACGCGCTTGACCGGGTCGAGTTGCACGAATGCAATTACAACTGGAAGACCTTCATCGAGGTCTATCTGGAGGACTACCACGTGGGTCCTTTCCACCCGGGACTGGGCCAGTTTGTGACCTGCGACGACCTGAGCTGGGAGTTCAAGGAACACTATTCGGTGCAGACCGTGGGCGTGTCGGGCGGCTTTGGCAAACCCGGCTCGGACACCTACAAAAAATGGCACGAGGTGCTGCTGAAGTACCGCAACGGCCAGTTGCCCGAACGCGGCGCCATTTGGCTGACGTATTACCCGCACATCATGGTCGAGTGGTACCCGCATGTGCTCACGGTGTCTACCCTGCACCCGATCAGCGCCAACAAGACGCTGAACATGGTGGAGTTTTATTACCCCGAAGAAATCGTCGCCTTTGAGCGCGAATTCGTCGAGGCACAGCAGGCCGCTTATATGGAAACCTGCATCGAGGACGACGAGATCGCCGAGCGCATGGATGCGGGCCGCAAAGCCCTGCTGGCGCGTGGCGACAACGAGGTCGGTCCCTACCAAAGCCCCATGGAAGACGGCATGCAGCACTTCCACGAGTGGTACCGCCGCCAGATGAAAAGCCTCTGAGAAGACCCTCTGAGCAGAAAGCACCGATGCAAGCCTCCTGGATGATTCTGGCGTCGCTGTTTTTTGCGACGATGAGTGTTTGCATCAAATTCGCCGCACCGCATTTCGACACTTTTGAATTGGTCTTCTACCGGGGACTGATCGGCATGGCCTTCATGGCCACCTTGTGCAAGGTGCAAAAAGTGCCTTTGCGCACAACGATTCCCATGATGCACGTCTGGCGCTCCATCATCGGTGTGGCCTCGCTATCGGCCTGGTTTTACGCCATTGCCCATTTGCCATTGGCCACAGCCATGACGCTCAACTACATGAGCGGGGTGTGGGTGGCGGCCTTTTTGATCGGCGGCACCTTGGTCATGGGCCGCTTGCAAGACGCGGGCAAACAAGGTCCGATTGTGCTCACGGTGATCGCTGGCTTCAGTGGCGTGATCATGATCTTGCGTCCCACCATCGAGCAAAACCAGCTGTTTGCAGGCGTCATCGGTCTGCTTTCCGGCTTAGGGGCTGCACTGGCCTACATGCAAGTGGCCGCACTGGGCCGAGTAGGCGAACCAGAATCCCGCACGGTTTTTTACTTCTCCATCGGCACCACGGTCGTGGGTGGTGTGGTCATCTTGTTCTCGGGTGCCAGTGCCTGGACCTGGCCAGCCGCCTTGTGGCTGCTGCCGATTGGCGTGCTGGCCGCACTGGGTCAGCTGAGCATGACCAAAGCTTACAGCCGAGGTGCCACTTTGGTGGTGGCCAACTTGCAATATTCGGGCATCGTATTTGCTGCCCTGTATGGCCTTTTCTTGTTTGGCGACCAGATTCCCCTGATTGGCTGGGCGGGCATGGCGCTCATCATTGCCAGCGGCATAGCGGCCACCGCCTTGCGCAGCCGCGCCCTGCCCCGCGCCCCTGCCGAAGAACACTGACCCCGGAGACACCGCATGTACAGCTTGTTGATCAACGCCCGCGAATTGCAACAACTGCAGCAACAAGGCACCGCCTGCGCTGTGCTGGATTGCAGTTTTGATTTGATGAAACCGGAACTGGCCGATGGTTTTTTTGAAGCGGCGCACATTGCGGGTGCCAGGCACGCCCATCTGGACAAGCACTTGAGCACACACCACCCGGACCAAGCGGTGAACGGTGGGCGTCACCCCTTGCCTCAGCGTGACATCGTGGCGCAGTGGCTGGGCAGCATGGGCATCCACAATGACATGCAAATCGTGGTGTACGACCGCAACAAAGGCCATTACTGCGGCCGCTTGTGGTGGATGCTGAAATGGCTGGGACACGACGCTGTCGCGGTACTCGATGGCGGACTGCAAGCTTGGGAGGCTGCAGGCGGCAGCTTGGCCTCGGGACCAGCCCCCGCGGCGATGCCCGCGCAGTTTGAGCTGAAAGCGCCGCTGCGCCAATTGGTGCTCACCGCGAAGGTCGCCACCGAATTGGGCAAACCCACGCAAACCATCATCGACGCCCGCGCCGGAGCGCGTTACCGAGGCGAGGTGGAGCCACTCGACCCTGTGGCGGGGCACATTCCCGGAGCACTCAACCGACCATTCACCGAGAACTTCACCGAAGACGGCTTCTTTAAATCAGCCGCAGTGCTCAAAACCGAATGGGACAAAGTACTGGCTGGGCGCACCGTCAGCAGCGTGGTGCACCACTGCGGCAGCGGCGTGACCGCAGTGCCCAACCTGATCGCGATGGAGTTGGCAGGCTTTGGGCCTACGGCGCTGTATGCGGGCAGCTGGAGCGAGTGGAGCCGCACCCCCGGCCTGGCCTGCGCTCAGGGCTGAGCGCCGCCCGCAGCCAAACCACAGAGCTCATTCAGTGGCTGTGGCCCGCTGCCGAACTGACCAGCACCACCATCCCCATACCCACGGCCAGCCAGATGATTTGTGCTGCGGTCTCTCGTGCAGACAGGCGTTTTTGCAATTGGGGAATCAAGTCTGCCAGTGCGACATAAATAAAGCTGCTGCTGGCGACCACCAAAAAGTACGGCAGCCAGTCGTGCAAGGCATCGACCAGCACATAGCCCACGGCGCCACCAAAAGCCGTGATGGCCCCGGCCATGGAAACCTTGACGATGGCCGCTCGGCGGCTGCTGCTGCCTTGGCGCAAAACGGCCAAGTCACCCATGTGGTGCGGCACTTCGTGTGCCATCACGGCCAAAGCGGCAATCACACCCAGGCGCATGTCCGCCATGAAAGCCGATGCGATGAGGATGCCATCGCCAAAACAATGCACGCTGTCTCCCGCCAAAACGGCCCACTGACCTCGCGGAAGATCACTCACAGTCCCTGAGCTTGCAGGGTGGTGTCCATGCACTTCGTCGTGCGCATGGGCCTCGGCATGGTCATGGTCATGGCCGTGTGCATGACCGCTGTTGTGCCCGTGATGGTGCTCATGCCCGTGGTGCCAAAGCTCGGCTTTGTCGAGCAAAAAGAAAAACACCAAGCCCAGCAAGAGCGTCAGAAACAGCTCATGCGCTCCAGCTTCGCTTTCGAAAGCCTCGGGCAACAAATGCAAAAAAGACGTGGCCATCAAGGCCCCGGCAGCCAGACTCAGCATGTGCTGGGTGTAGCGGCTCAAAATGCCAAAACTGAGCCAAGCCGCCACCCAGACGCTGCCGATGCCCGCCACCAAAGTGCCCACCAAAATCGCCAATAAAGTCATCATGTTTCCCGGAATGCTGTGCACCCCAAAACAAACCGCCCCAAAGGGCGGTTGTTGCGTTCAAAAAGTCAAGCCACACCCTGGCGCTTGAGCCAGGCCAGCAAGCGCTGCCAGCCGTCTTCTGCCGCCGCCACGCGGTAGCTGGGACGGTAATCGGCATGGAAAGCATGCGGAGCCTCAGGATAAACCACAAACTCACTGGCTTTGGCCGCAGCTGGGCCCTGCGCCAGTTCAGCTTTCATCTTATCAACCGTGTCAAGGGGGATGCCCGTGTCGGCAGCACCGTACAAGCCCAACACCGGTGCCTTCAGCTTGCCAACCAGAGCCAGCGGGTGCGTGGGCGTCTGCGCTGTCGCATTGCCCACCAAGCGGCCGTACCAGGCCACACCCGCCTTGATTTTGGGTTGGTGCGCGGCATACAGCCAAGTGATGCGGCCACCCCAGCAAAAGCCGGTGATGGCCAGCTTGTCGGTGTTGCCACCGTTGGTCGCCGCCCAAGCCACACAGGCGTCCAGATCGGCCATGACCTGGCCATCGGGCACTTTGGAAATCACCTCGGCTTGCAGTTTGGCGATTTCACCGTACGCACTGGCGTCGCCCTGGCGCACGAACAGCTCGGGCGCAATCGCCAAGTAACCGGCCTGGGCCAGACGGCGAGTGACGTCAGCGATGTATTCGTGCACACCAAAGATCTCGGAAATCACCAGCACCACGGGCAAACCGGTTTTGCCTGCAGGTGCGCTGCGGTAGGCGGGCATCTTGAAACCATTCACATCAATGGTCACCTCGCCAGAAACCAAACCCGTTGAAGGGGTCTTGATGGCCGTTTGGGCCATGATCGGCATGGCCGCTGCGGCATAACCTACGCCCAAAGCGGCTTTCAAAGCCACTCGGCGTGTGGCACCGCTGGCACCAATTCGTCCGCCCAGCAGGGCTTGTGTGTCGTTAATCAGATCGTTGTTCAAGGCGCGTCTCCAAAATCGTCCGTGAAAGGGGTGCTTATCTTGGCACATGCGCTTTTTTGTTGCACGAACCCGGACATTTAAACTGCTCCCATGCCCGACACTGCCCTGCCCATTCTGTATTCGTTTCGCCGCTGCCCCTATGCCATGCGAGCCCGACTGGCATTGCATGTCAGCGGCCTGGCGCACGAGCACCGTGAGGTGGTTTTGAAGCACAAACCCGCCCACATGCTGGCCTTGTCGCCCAAAGGCACGGTCCCGGTTTTGTGGCTGCGCGCCGCTTCGGGTGATCAAATTCTGGACCAAAGCCTGGACATCATGCTGTGGGCACTGCGCCAGCACGACCCACTGGCTTGGCTGGCCGATACGGATCAGGCCATGGCCGACGCGCAGGCCCTCATCGCACACAACGACGGCCCCTTCAAATACCACCTAGACCGGTACAAATACCCCAACCGCTCAGGTTTAGAAAGTGGCCATGCCGACCGTGACCTGGCCGCAGTCTGGCTGCAATCGCTCGATGCCCGTTTGCAGGCGCAGCCTTTTTTGGCTGGTACGCATGAAGGCTTGGCCGACGCGGCCTTAGCCCCTTTCATCAGGCAATTTGCCCACACCGATCCGGGCTGGTTTGCGGCGCAGCCCTGGCCTGACCTGCTTGCATGGCTGGCCCGATTTGAGGCCTCTGAGCTGTTCAAGGCCATCATGCACAAGCATGCGCCGTGGCAAGAGGGCGCTTGATGCTCAGTGCGCCTGTTCCCAATTGGGTCCAAAACCCACTTCGGCCAGCAAAGGCACTTTCAGATCGGCCACGCTGGCCATGATGCGCGGCACCTCGGTGCGCACCCATTCCACCTCAGCCTCAGGCACCTCGAACACCAGTTCGTCATGCACCTGCATGATGACTTTGGTGGCCTTGCCTTGCTCGTCCAGCGCTTTTTGCACTGCCACCATGCTCAGCTTGATCAAATCAGCCGCCGTGCCCTGCATGGGCGCATTGATGGCGGCTCGCTCGGCCCCGGCGCGGCGCGGGCCGTTGGGGCTGTTGATCTCGGGCAGCATCAAGCGGCGACCAAACACCGTCTCGACATAGCCCAAGGCCTTGGCCTGTTCACGGGTGGCGTCCATGTACTGCTTGACCCCCGCAAAGCGTTCAAAGTAACGGGCGATGTAGTTCTTGGCAGCCGTGTTGTCGATGCCCAGCGCCTTGGCAAGCCCAAAGGCGCTCATGCCGTAAATCAGGCCGAAGTTGATGGTCTTGGCGTAACGGCGCTGCTCGCTGCTCACCGTATCGGGCGTGAGGCCAAACACCTCGGCGGCGGTGGCCTTGTGCACATCGAGTCCGTCATGAAAAGCCTTGAGCAAGGCCGCATCGTCGCTCAGGTGCGCCATGATGCGCAGCTCGATCTGGCTGTAGTCGGCGCTGGCGATCACGCAGCCGGGCGGGGCCACAAAGGCCTCGCGCACCTTGCGGCCTTCGGCGGTGCGCACCGGGATGTTTTGCAAATTAGGCTCGTTGCTCGACAGGCGGCCTGTCACGGCCACGGCCTGCGCGTAATGCGTGTGCACACGGCCTGTGCGCGGCAGCGCCATTTGCGCCAGTTTGTCGGTGTAAGTGCCCTTGAGCTTGGACAGGCTGCGGTGCTCCAGGATGCGGGCAGGCAGCGGGTAGTCTTCGGCCAGTTTTTCCAGCACCTCTTCGTCGGTGCTGCGTGCGCCCGTGGCGGTTTTCTTGACGACGGGCAGGCCCAGCTTGTCAAAAAAGATTTCGCCCAGCTGCTTGGGGCTGGCCAGGTTGAAGGGCTGCCCCGCGATCTCGTACGCCTCGGTTTCGAGCTGCACAATGCGCTCGCCCAGCGCCTGGCTTTGCGCGGCCAGCGTGGGTGCGTCGATCAGCACCCCATTGCGCTCGATGCGGTAGAGCGCTTCGCTGGTCTGGATTTCCAGCTCATAAACATACTTGAGTCCCGCATGCGCCTCGATCTGCGGCCAGAGCGCCAGGTGCACATCCAGACACTGGTCCGAGTCTTCGCACGAATAATTCGCCGCCTTGTCCACATCCACCTGCGCAAACGGGATCTGGTGCACGCCCTTGCCACACAGGTCTTCGTACGTCACGCCTTTGCGCCCCACATGGCGCTCGGCCAGGCTAGAGAGGCCGTGAGGTTTGTGCACTTCGAGCACATAGCTCTCGAGCATGGTGTCGTGGGCGTAGCCCTGCACCTCAATGCCGTGGTTGGCGAACACATGCCGGTCGTATTTGATGTTCTGGCCCAACTTGTGACGGGCCGGGTTTTCCAGCCAGCCCTTGAGCTTGGCCAACACCTCAGCCAAAGGCAGTTGCTCGGGCGCAGCCGGGCCGTTGTGGGCCAGCGGAATATAGGCCGCCTCGCCCGGCTGCACGCTCAGCGAAATGCCCACGATCTCGGCACGCATGGCGTCGAGCGAGGTGGTTTCGGTGTCGATGGCCGTCAGTGGGGCTTGCTCAATCCGGGCGAACCACTGGTCAAACGTGGCCCAGTCGAGCACCGTGTCGTATTTCAAGTCGCCATTGACCGAACTGGCCGCGATGGCGGCACTGTCCTGCACGGGCAATGCCAGTGCTTCTTC
>JAGNWH010000014.1:0-35433 GCA_017986055.1 Limnohabitans sp.
CCAGCACATGGCGCAGCGGCTGGTCGGGCCAGCGGTCCATAAAGAGGGGTCGCACCAAATCAACCGCCACCGACAACGGCAGCCAATCGGCGATCACACGCACAAAGCCGGGCAGTTGTTCACGCGGAAAAAAGATGCCCGAGAGGAACATCATGGGCGTGAGGAACAGGGTGAAGTAATAGGTGAAGAAGTCGTAGCCTTTGGCCAGTGCGTTGAAGATCAGCGCCATGCAGCTGAAGGTGATGCCCACGCCCAACAGCACGGGCCAGGCCACCAGCAGCTTCCAGCTGTGGCTGATGCCCAAAGCGAGCATCACGCCCAAAATGGCGGTGACGGTGAACAGCGCTTTGAACGCGGCCCACAGCATTTCGGCCAGCACCACGTCATCGAGCCGTACCGGGGCGTTCATGATGCCGTCCCAGGTTTTCTGCACATGCATGCGCGAGAAGGCCGAATACAGCGCCTCAAAGGTGGCCGCGTTCATGGCGCTCATGCAGATGCTGCCGCTGGCCAAATACAGGATGTAGGGCACTTTTTCGCCCCCCAGTTCAATTTGCCCGACCAGTGAACCCAGGCCGTAGCCAAAGGCCACCAGCCACATCAGCGGTTCGGCGATGTTGCCCACCAGGCTGGGGATGGCCAGCTTTTTCCAGACCAACCAGTTGCGCAGAAATACAGGCCACCAGCGCATGGACAGTTGAGGCGCGGCCCAGATGTTGTTTTGGATCTGACTCATGGCTCAACCTTCTTCGCGGATTTGGCGTCCGGTCAATTTCAAGAACAGGTCTTCCAAATTGGAAGGACGGTGCAGCGTGCGCAGCGCAGGCCAAGCTTGCAGTGCCGCCAGCAGCGACCGGCTGTCGTGGGTGTAGAAGAACACGGTTTCACCGCTGACTTCGATGCGGCCCGCCAGCGCTTTCAGGTGGGCTTCTTGCGCCAGCGCCACCGCGCCTTGGCCAAACACCTCGACCACTTCGGGCTCCAGGTGCTCGGCGATCAGGTCGCGAGGTTTGCCTTCGGCGATCTTGCGGCCCTGGTCCAGCACCAACAGGCGTGAACACAGGCGTTCGGCCTCGTCCATGAAGTGGGTGGTGAGCAAGATGGATTTGCCTTCTTGCAGCAGCACTTGCAGGCGCTCCCACATGAGGTGCCGCGCTTGCGGGTCCAGGCCGGTGGTGGGCTCGTCCAGCATGAGCAGTTGCGGGTGGTTGATGAGGGCGCGGGCCAGGCTCAGGCGTCGCTTCATGCCGCCCGACAATTCGCCGGGTTTGGCTTTGGCCTTGTGGGTGAGCGCGGCAAACTCCAGCAGCTTGGGAATGCGCTCGCGGATGGTGGCGTCGGGCAGGCCAAAGTAGCGGCCAAAGACCAGCAGGTTTTCTTCCGATGTGAAGTCGGGGTCCAGCGTGTCCATCTGCGCGACCACGCCCAGCTGCGACTTGATAGCCAGCGCGTCGCGCGGCATTTGCTGGCCACCAAAGTAGACGATGTCGCCGCCATCGGGCTGCGACAAGCCCAGACACATGCGCAGCGTGGTGGTTTTGCCCGCACCGTTGGGGCCGATCACACCCAGGCATTCGCCGGGCTCGATGTGGAAAGACAGGTCATTGACCACGGTGGCGTCGCCGTAGCGCTTGACCAAATGATCGACCGAAAGCAAAGGGGTGTTCATGCTGGGATTGTGCCTGCTGCCCCACGGGGAAACCCGTGGCCATCGCCCGATAAAATCAGGGCCTTCTCTTGAACCACCCCGGCGGCCTCTTCATGTCCCCTTCTTTTTCTGACCGCTTGGCGGTCTTGCCGCAATACCTGATTCCCAAACAAGCCCTGACCGCCTTTGCGGGTTGGGTGGCGGGCAGCCAGTGGGGGGGCGCGACCACGCGCATCATCGACTGGTTCGTCAAGCGCTACAACGTGAACATGGCCGAAGCAGTCAACCCCGACACAGCCAGCTACAAGAGCTTCAACGAATTTTTCACCCGCCCGCTCCAAGCCAGCGCACGCCCATTGGCGGCGGCGGCTTTTGTCAGCCCGGTTGACGGGGCCATCAGCCAGTGCGGCCCCATCGCGGGCGATCAGGTGTTTCAGGCCAAAGGCCACAGCTACAGCACGCAAGCGCTGGTGGGCGGCGACGCGGCCTTGGCGGCGCAGTTTCAAGATGGCGAATTCGCCACGCTGTACCTGAGCCCCCGCGACTACCACCGCATCCACATGCCTTGCGCGGGCCGCTTGACGCGCATGATTTATGTGCCGGGCGATTTGTTTTCGGTCAACCCGACCACGGCACGCGGCGTGCCCGGCCTGTTTGCGCGCAATGAACGGGTGGTGTGTGTGTTTGAAGGCGAGCACGGCCCCTTTGTGATGGTGCTGGTGGGCGCGACCATTGTGGGCAGCATGGCCACGGTGTGGCACGGCGTGGTCAACCCGCCGCGCCCGGGCACGGTGCGCGAATGGGCTTATGAAATGGGCAACATCAGCCTGGCGCAGGGCGAAGAGATGGGCCGCTTTTTGCTAGGCTCCACCGTGGTGATGTTGTTCCCCCAAGGCGTGATGCAGTTCAACAAAGACTGGACGCCCACCCGCCCGATCGTGATGGGCGAGGCGATGGGCTTGTTGGATTAATCAGGGGGGTTAAATCAGCAGGCCGTTCAATGCGGCATGGGGCTTGTGCGCAATGACCTGCTGCTGAATGGCAGCAGGGGTGACTTCAAACACCCGCTCGATCACTTTCGCATAAACCGCCGCCACGTCGATCGTTGGCGGCAGGTCGCGGCCTTCGAACAATTGGTCTTTGTGCAAGCCACGCCAATCGGCATAGACCTTCGAGCGACCGATCAAGCCGCCCGCCAGTACGCAGCAAGTGCCCACGCCATGGTCGGTGCCTGTGGTGCCGTTTTCAGCCACTGTTCGGCCAAACTCGGTCACGGTCACCACCAGGGCGTTGGCCCACATGGGCCCCATCGCGGCTTGAAAGTTCTGGACCAATTGATCGACCTTGAGCAGTTGGTCAGCGTGCCCGCCTTGGTCTGCACCCTGGCTGGCGTGCGTGTCAAACCCGTGTGTGAAATCAATGAGGCCCACACGGGGGCCCTGTGGTTGACTCATTTCTTGTCCGGCCAGGCGGCCCAGCTCTGGCAAAGAGCGTGCGTTGGCGAAATTCTGTCGATTCATGGCACCTTGCCGCTGGGTTGCCGCCTCGGCTCGGATGATGGCCGCATAGGGTGACATCAGTCCGTCTTTCGACCACAAAGCTGCCAGAGAGTCTGCGACGGTCGGCGTCAAGGGCGGCATCCAGTTGGGAAATTTCGTGGACGATTCTGGGTTGCCACGGAGAATCAAAGGCATGGGTATTGAAATAGAAACGCCGCCCGCCACCCGCGCCACCTGCATCGCCCGACCCAGCCATCCTGACGCCGAGGTGTAGGGCTTTGGCATGCCAGATTGCATCACGTCCTGACCCTCGAAATGCGACCGCCCGGCATAAGCAAAGCCTGTGCTGTGAACCACCGCCAGTTGCTCTTGCCCCCACAACTGGTGCAGGTGCTTGAGCGATGGGTGCAGGCCAAACGAGCCATCCAACCGCAAACTGTTCTGGACAGCGATGGTGGGCCGAATGGCGGCGTAGTTGGCATCGCCGATAGGCGGCACAGCGGCCAATCCGTCCATGCCACCTCGCAGCAGCACGACCAGCAGCCGAGGCGCAGTGGCAGCGCCATTGGCCCACGCAGACGGGATGCCTGCAAAACTCAGTGCAGCCGCACCAGCACCTTTCAACCATTGTCTTCTTTGCATGGTGATCAACTCCAAAGCAGTGTGGGACTGGCGTGGAACAAGGTGTGTGCAGAGCGCACATCGCCCTTGGCCATGACGTTTTGAATCAAAGCGAGCTCTGGGTTGTCAGGTGCGAAATGCTTTTCGCACAATTGATTCAGGGTTTGACGGGGTTGTGCCGCCTGTTGCAACCAATCCCTGGTGACCACTGACATGAAGCGCACCCGACGGTCCAGCATTTCCTTAGAGATCCAGTCGACCGAACGAATGGGCCATCCGTTGGGTTGTGGGCAACGTGGCAATGGTTGCCCCAAGTCACCCAATACATTTGGGGTTTTGAGACCGCCACGCTCATCCAAAGGTGCTGTTCTGGGTGGGGCAACGCCCATCAAATTCCAGGTCTGCAAAAGCCATGTTTCTGGCGACAAAAATTTGCGCGTGGTCTCCAAATGCGCCCAACACATCTCGAGCACGGCATCGTGAACGGCAGGCAGATGTCCTTTGGTTTGCAAGAAAACTTGCTCAACGTGGCGAATCGCCGCAGCAGGTGGGTCGTCGTCAAGAAAGTAAACGCACAGCTTTCGGGCCAAATGCCTTGCTGTTGCTGGATGGACGGCCAAGTCAGCAATCAAATCTTCCAACTTGGCAGACGGACGAAACAAGGCCGAGTAGGTTTTACCCATCACCACTTGAGAGCCCGGTTCGTGGTAATTGAAATCAAAAAATGTACCCAGCGGCACACCGGCCTTGTGGTGCTTGTCAGGCCGCATGTCGCGCCACCCGGTCAATATCAGGGTGACCGCCTCCACATCTTTTTGGGTATAGCCGCTGTCAGGGCTCAATGTGAACAGTTCCAACAGCTCACGCCCCAGGTTTTCGTTGATGCTGTGGGTGGTCCATTTTTCGCGTGCGGCACGCGAACGGGGCCCCGTGTTGTTGTTGTTGTCCAGATAGACCAACATGCCGGGGTGGGTCGTGGCATGCCAAAGCAGGGTCTGAAAGTCCCCCGTCATTTTTTCTCGCAGACTGCGTTGGAAAGGCCCCACCAAGGTGTCGTTGTTCTGGTTGCCTGGCGCCACCATGAAGTGGTTGGACCAAAAATGCCAAAACCTTTCAAAGACAGGTGCTTCGCCATACAAGGCGGTGGTCGCGCGGGCTTGGACTTCTTTCCAGTGTTCCATCTGCCAATACGGTGTCCCAATATCGCGCTTGCGCTCGGCTTCGTACTGCTCTTTGGACATGCGCTTGGCCTTGTCAAAAGATTCGACTTCAAGTCGACGGTGCTTTTCAAACGCCTGCATCACATCGTCCATGCGCCAGAGCAATTGAACCCAAGTGGGCAGATCGGTGCGCCGTGTGCCATCCCGCTCCAGAATGTCCATCGGCGGCACACGTTTCAACTGGGCTTTTGCCCATGCCAAAGGGTCATCCGGCATGGCTGCATCGTGCGGCAGGCCAAACGCCACACGTCGCGTGAATTGATGGGCTAAATGCAAGGACCGCTGCATGACACTCCCTTCTCGTATTCAACACGGCGGTGCTTGAGGTATCCGCATACCGCACCGCACAGGCACTGCTTGCGCTTAAATTTCGATTTTCGAGCCCAACTCGACCACCGCGTTGGTGGGCAGGTTCAAAAACTCGGCCGCTGCGCTGGCGTTGTGGTGCATCTGGGCAAAGAGTTTTTCGCGCCAGGTGGCCATACCGCCGCCGATGGTAGGAATCACGATGTCGCGTGACAGGAAATAACTGGTCATCATCGGGTCGAGCTTACAGCCCTCGCCCTCGATGGCAGCCAAGGCCGAAGGCAAATCGGGGTTGTCCTTGAAGCCGTAATTGACGATCACTTGCCAGCAGTCGTGGCCCAGCGACTCAATTTCGAGGCGATTGCCTGCTTCCATGCGCGGAATTTCGTGGCTGCGCACCGTGACAAACAGGTTTTGCGCGTGCAGCACCTTGTTGTGTTTGAGGTTGTGCAGCAGCGCGTTGGGCACCGCACCCGTTTCAGCCGTCAAAAACACGGCTGTGCCTTCCACGCGGGTGGGGGGTGCGATGAAAACCGCTTCCAGAAAATCGTTCAGCTTCAGCGCATCCGAGCGCAAGGAATCGTTGAGCAAGCGGCGGCCATCGTGCCAGGTCAGCATGAGGGTGAACACGGCCGCACCGATGAGCAATGGGAACCAGCCACCGTCAAACAGCTTGAACATGTTGGACGCCCAAAAGGCCAGATCAACGACAAAGAAGAAGCCTGTTGCACCGATGCACAGCGCCAGTGGGAGCTTCCAGGCGTAGCGGATCACGAAGAAGGTGAGCACCGTGGTGATCAGCATATCGGTACACACGGCGATGCCGTAGGCCGCCGCCAGGTTGCTCGACGACTTGAACATGATCACCGCCAAAACGATGGCCACAAACAGGCCCCAGTTCACAAAGGGCATGTAGATTTGGCCGGTATCGGTTTCGCTGGTGTGCATGACCTGCAAGCGCGGCAAATACCCCAGCTGAATCACTTGTTTGGTCACGCTGAAAGCGCCTGAAATCAAAGCCTGCGAGGCGATGACCGTGGCCATGGTGGCCAAGCCGACCAGCGGCACCAGAGCCCAGTCAGGGGCCATCATGTAAAACGGATTTTTCACGGCCTCGGGCTGAGACAGCAACAAGGCACCTTGACCAAAATAATTCAACACAAGACAGGGCATGACCACGCTGAACCAGGCCAGGCGGATCGGTTTTTTGCCAAAGTGGCCCATGTCGGCATACAAGGCCTCGCCGCCTGTGACGCACAAGACCACCGCACCCAAGATGATGAACGTGGTGCCCGGCTCGTGCCACATGAAGCTCAAGGCGTAATGCGGGCTGATGGCGAACAAAATTTCAGGGCGCTGAACAATATGGGAGACCCCCAGCACCGCGATGGCGGCAAACCAGACCAAGGTGATGGGGCCAAAGAACTTGCCGATGCCTGCCGTGCCGCGCTTTTGCACCCAGAACAGCAGGAACAGGATCACCAAGGTCAGCGGAATCACTGATTTTTTGAAGGCTGGCGAGATGATCTCCAGGCCCTCCACCGCCGAGAGCACCGAGATGGCGGGGGTGATGACACCGTCGCCATAAAACAGGCAGGTGCCAAAGATGCCGACCACCAGCAAGACTTTGCGCAACTGGGGTCGGTCTTTGACCGATTGCGAGGCCAGCGCCAGCATGGCCACCAGACCGCCCTCACCATGGTTGTCGGCACGCAGCACCAACACCACATACTTGACCGACACGATGGTGGTCAGGGTCCAGAAAAAGATGGAGAGGATGCCGTAGACGTTGTCGGGCGTAAAAGGCACATGGCCGGAGCCAAAAACCTCTTTCATCGCATACAGCACACTGGTGCCGATGTCGCCATAAACCACGCCAATGGCGCCCAAAGTCAATGCGACGAGTGAAGAACGGTTGGAAGACACGGGCTGGGACCTGACTGACGTCAAATCGGGTAAGAAACAAGTGGGCTATTTTGCGCCCGATTTCAGCCCCGTGTCACCGTCCTTTTGGGGATTTTGTTGCAGTGCAGCAACTTTAGTCGTAAACCTCGGCTTCGGGGTCGGTTGCTTCCAGCTCGTAACTGGCCGCCAGCATGGCCAAGCGGCCAATCACGCCATACATATAGAAGCGGTTGGGCACGCTGGCACCAGGTTTGACACCGGGCTGAGGCAAGTGCGGGGTATCGGCGAAGGCCAAAGGCACAAAACTGGCGCCGGGGGCGTTCAGGTTCTCGTCGACCCCGCGCTCGGCGTGCACGCGGTAAAAACCACCCACCACATAGCGGTCCATCATGTAGACCACCGGCTCGGCCACCGCGTCGTTGATGCGTTCGTTGGTCAGCACGCCCTCCTGGATGATCACGTCATTCACGGTCTGGCCGTCCTTGATGACGTTCATCTTGTTGCGGGTCTTGCGGTTCAGAGCGTCCAGATCGGCCACATCGCGCACGGTCATGATGCCCATGCCGTAAGTGCCGTTGTCGGCCTTGACCACCACAAACGGCTTCTCGTTGATGCCGTATTCCTTGTATTTGCGCTTGATTTTGGTCAGCAGCGCGTCCACGTTGCTGCGCAGGCATTCCATGCCCGTGCCTTCGGCAAAGTTCACGTCGCCGCACTGGCTGAACATCGGGTTGATGAGCCAAGGATCGATGCCCAGCAGCTTGCCAAAACGCTTAGCCACCTCTTCGTAGCTCTGAAAGTGCTTGGTTTTGCGGCGCACGCTCCAGCCTGCGTGCAGCGGTGGCAGCAGGTATTGCTCGTGCAGGTCTTCCAGAATGCCCGGGGCACCCGCCGACAAGTCGTTGTTGAGCAAGATGGTGCAGGGATCGAAGTCTTTCAGGCCCAGACGGTGCTTGCTGCGCACCACCGGCTCCAGGGTCACGCTTTCGCCATTGGGCAGCTCAATGGTCGTCGTTTCCTTGATCTCGGGGTTGATCGAGCCGATGCGCACATTCAGGCCCGCCATGTGAAAGATGCGCTGCAACTGCGCCACGTTCGTCAGATAGAAGGTGTTGCGCGTGTGGTTCTCGGGAATGATCAGCAGGTTTTTGGCCTCGGGGCAGATCTTTTCGATGGCAGCCTGGGCCGCCTGTACGGCCAAAGGCAGCATTTCAGGCGTCAGGTTGTTCCAGCCGCCTGGATAAAGGTTGGTGTCCACCGGGGCCAGCTTGAAGCCCGCGTTGCGAATGTCAACCGAGGTGTAAAACGGCGGTGTGTGCTCCATCCATTCCAGACGAAACCAGCGTTCAATCGCGGGCATGGAATCGAGGATGCGCTGCTCCAGCTCATTGATGGGGCCGGTCAGGGCAGTGACAAGATGGGGAACCATGGGCGACCTTTATGGGGCTGAAATGACAAAAACAAGATAATCATATGGGGCCGGTCAGCGCGTTTGCAAGCACTGACCCGACAGAAGCCAAGGGCATGTGAACCCGGCCACCCCAGACAAGCAGATCAGGTGCGGACTTCGCCTTCACCCAACACCACATATTTGAGCGAGGTCAGCCCTTCGATACCGACCGGGCCCCGGGCGTGGAATTTGTCGGTGCTGATGCCGATCTCGGCACCCAAACCAAACTCAAAACCATCCGCAAAACGGGTGCTGGCGTTGACCATGACACTGGCCGAGTCCACCTCGCGCAAGAAGCGCTGGGCGTGCATGTGGTCGCGGGTCAGAATGGCATCGGTGTGGTGGCTGCTGTAGTGGTTGATGTGGGCAATCGCTTCGTCCAGCCCCTCGACCACCTTGATGCTGATGATGGGCGCGAGGTATTCCTCGAACCAATCTTGCTCGGTGGCGTCCTTCAGCTGAGCCCCGACAACTTGACTCAGAATGGCCTTGGCCTTGGGGCAGCAGCGCATCTCGACGCCTTTGGCGGCATAAATGGCACCGATTCTGGGCAAAAACTCGGCGGCCACGCCCTGTGCGACCAGCAGGCCTTCGCTGGCATTGCAGGGGCTGTATTTGTTGGTTTTGGCGTTGTCGGCCACCTTCACCGCCATGTCGATGTCGCACGGATCGTCCACATACGTGTGGCAATTGCCGTCCAGGTGCTTGATGACGGGCACCTTGGCCTCGGCGCTGATGCGCTCAATCAGGCCCTTGCCGCCGCGCGGAATGATCACGTCCACAAACTGCGGCATGGTGATCAGTTGGCCCACGGCAGCGCGGTCGGTGGTTTGTACCAATTGCACCGCGTCGATGGGCAAACCGCTGACCGTCAACGCCTGCTGAACCAGCTTGGCCAAGGCCTTGTTCGACTCGATGGCTTCGGAGCCACCGCGCAAGATGCAGGCGTTGCCGCTCTTGATGGACAGGCTGGCCGCCTCGATCGTCACATTGGGACGGCTTTCGAAGATCATGCCAAACACGCCAATCGGCACGCGCATCTGGCCCACACGGATGCCGCTGGGCACTTGCTTCATGCCGATGATCTCGCCGATCACGTCGGGCATGGCCGCCAACTGCTCGCAGCCTAGCGCACAAGTTTCCAGCACTTTGGGCGTGAGTTTCAGGCGGTCCACCATCGGTTCGGCCAGCCCGGCAGCGCGGGCACGCTCCAGGTCTTTGGCGTTGTCCAGTTGCAAAGCGTCGGTGTTCTCGCGCAACAAGGCAGCCAAATGGCGCAAAGCCTTGTTTTTGGTAGCAGCCGATGCCTTGGCCATCAGGGCCGAGGCTTTTTTGGCCTGCTGGCCCAATGCTTGGACGTGTGCGGCGGTGTTCAATTCAGTCATTCAAGCATTTTCGCAGATGCGGACAACGGTTTTTGTCACCCCCGAGGCGATTGAGGGTCAATGCCTTCGGCCGTGATGGATACCCGGTCAAGCCGGGCATGACAAGGATAGGCCGGGCACGGCCGCGGCGGGCACGGCCGCGGCGGGCCGAATCAGCGGACGATGCAAAAGCGCGAGAAGCGCACGGCCAGACGCTGCAAGGCCTGCCAGCCGTCGGTGGGCCATTCAGGCACTTTCAGGCCCTTGACAATGCCGTCCACTTGGTGCGCCGCTTGCAGCAAGCCATTCAGACGGGCTTCGGTCATGCGGGGCAACACGCGTTCAAACAGGCGTTCACGCGGGCCCCACACACGCTGTTCGCGCAAGGCCATGGGCATGGGCTTGCCGCTGGCAATAGCGTCTTTCACACGTTTCAACGCGCGGATGTCTTCGGCCAAGGTGTAGTGCACCAACACAGCGGCCTCGCCTTCGGCCTGCAGACCGTCGAGCATGCGCTGCACCCGCGCCACCTGCCCCGACAACACGGCCTCTGACAACTTGAACACGTCGTAACGGGCCACGTTGACCACCGCCGACTCCACCTGTTCCTGGCTGAGTTCGCCTGGCGGGTGGAGCAACCCGAGTTTTTGAATCTCTTGGTGTGCCGCCAGCAGGTTGCCTTCCACGCGGTCGGCAAAAAACTGCAGCGTGCGCTGACCTTCTTCGCCCGCCACCACGCGCTGACCTTGCTGTTGCAAGCGCTGCGCGATCCACTGAGGCAAGGCATTGCGGTCAACGGGATCGACCTGAATTGAAACGCCCCCATTTTCCAATGCCCCAAACCAAGCCCCTTTGCGGGTGGCGGCATCCAGGCGCGGCAGCAAAAACAAGGTCAAGGTCGTGTCATTGCCTTGGGCAGATGCGGCCAGTTGCTGGATGGCCGTGCTGCCTTCCTTGCCTGGCTTGCCAGAGGGCACGCGCACTTCCACGATTTGTTTGTCGGCAAACAGACTGAGCGAGCCGCCTGCGGCCAGCACTTCGCTCCAGTCAAAATGTGCCCCCGAGACGGTGTGCACGCTGCGCTCGGTGTAGCCCTGGGCACGGGCGGTGGCGCGGATGGCATCGGCCGCCTCCTGGATCAGCAAGGCCTCGTCGCCATGCAACACATACAGGCTGCGCAAGCCCTTTTGCAGGTGTGCCGCCAACTGTGGAAGGGCCAATTGCATGTGCGCGTTCAGGCAGGTTGCGGTGTATTGCGCGGCTTGACGGCCGACAAACGGCGCATGATCTGCTGCACGATGTCGGTCTGCATGTCACGGTACAAAATGCCTTGCTCGATCTCTTTGGACAGCGCCGCAGTTTCGGTAAAGCTCAAGTCACGCTGCTGAAACAACGCCACTGGCTCGATCAGCTCCACACCTTGTGGCGTGCGCAGGCGAAAGCGCACACGCAGCCGCAATTGCAGCTCGCGCACCTGGCCTGTCGCGCTCACGCCCACGGCCACCTGCTGGCGCTCTTCGCCCAGAATGTCAAGAATCGCATCGGCCTTGAGCATCTGCTTGGGATCGGTCCATAACTCAATACGGCCCGAGCCCAGCAAATTGCGCCGAAGCTCCACACCCAAAGGCGATGTGGTCGAGAAATTGGCATACAGGGTTTTGAACGCAAAGTCCTTGGTTTGCCGCAGCTGAAACCCACAGCCCGCGAGCCACACAGGCACGGTGCCCAAGCCCAAAGCGGTCAAAAAGAGTCGGCGTGAGGAGGTCATCGGGCGCGTTCTCAGATCACCACGTTGACCAAGCGGCCAGGCACCACGATGACCTTTTTGGGTGCAGCACCTTCGGCTTGCTTGACAAACGCCTCGCTGGCCAGCGCGGCAGCTTCGATCTGCGCCTTGTCTGCCGCAGCAGGCACCAAGATGGCCCCACGCAACTTGCCGTTGATTTGCAGCATCAGCTCGATCTGGTCGCGCTCAAGTGCCGACTCGTCGACGATGGGCCACGGGGCATCCAGCAATTCGCCCACAGCCTTGGCATAACCCAGCTGCTGCCAGACTTCGTCCGTGATGTGCGGGCAGGCGGGGTAAAGCATGCGCGTCAAAAGCGACACGCCTTCGCACAGGGCGGCGGTGTCACCCGCGCTGCCATCGGGCTTAAAGTCTTCCAGCGCGTTCAACAGCTTCATGCAACCGGACACCACGGTGTTGTATTGCATGCGCTCGTAGTCGTAGCCCACTTGCTTGAGCACCAGGTGCATTTCGCGGCGCAAGGTCTTGGCCGAATCGCCCAAAGCCGCTTGGCTCAGGTCCTGGCCCGTGGCCGTGCGCAGCAGCGCGTGGTGCTTGAAAGCGAAGTTCCAGACCCGGCGCAAAAAGCGGTAGCTGCCCTCCACGGCCGAGTCGTTCCATTCCAGCGTCACCTCGGGCGGCGCGGTGAACATGGTGTACAGACGCGCCGTGTCAGCGCCGTATTTTTCGATCAGGTCTTGCGGGTCCACGCCGTTGTTTTTCGACTTGGACATGGTGCCCACGCCTTCGTAGTCGATGGCGGTGCCCACGGGCAACTTGCCATCGCCACTGTCAGCTTCGTTCTTGAGCTTGGCACCGACGACTTTGCCGGTGTCGTCGAGCACATGCTCCACGTCGTGCGGCCAGAAGTAATCTTTGCCGCCTTTGGCGGTGCGGCGCGAATAGATGTGGTTGAGCACCATGCCCTGCGTCAGCAGTTTGGTGAAGGGCTCATCGACCTTGACCAGCCCCAGATCACGCATGACCTTGGTCCAAAAGCGCGCGTACAACAGGTGCAGGATCGCATGCTCGATGCCGCCAATGTATTGGTCCATGCCGCTGCCGCCCGTGGCCTTGTGCTGGTCCCGCATCCAGTAGTCAGTGCCGTCGGCCACCATCTTTTCGGTGTTGGTCGGGTCGCAATAGCGCATGAAGTACCAAGACGAGTCCACAAAGGTGTCCATGGTGTCGGTCTCGCGGCGGGCGGGTTTGCCGCACACCGGGCAGGTCACGCCCGCATGGAAGCCTTCGTGTTTGTGCAGTGGGTTGCCCGAGCCGTCAGGGATGCAGTCTTGCGGCAAAACCACGGGCAGGTCTTTTTCGGGCACGGGCACGGCACCGTGTTCTTCACAATGGATGATCGGGATCGGCGTGCCCCAATAGCGCTGGCGGCTCACGCCCCAGTCGCGCAAACGCCAGGTGATTTTCTTCTCGCCCAGGCTCACCCCGTTGTGGGTTTTTGCAGCCAACAGCTCGGCCACTTTGTTGACGGCGGCTTTTTGGGCCAGGCCATCGAGTTCGCCGGAGTTGACACACACACCGTCTTTGGTGGCATACCACTCGGACCATGCGGTCGCATCAAACACCCGAGCTTCGGCTGGGGCAGAGACGGAGGCTGTTGGGGGCTTGGCCGCCGGTGAGGAATCGGAGCCTGCGACTGACGAACCGGGGGCCAAGCCCCCAACAGCCGGCACCAAGCCCACGACCTGTCGAATCGGCAAGGCGTATTTCAAGGCAAACGCAAAATCACGCTCGTCATGCGCAGGCACGCCCATCACGGCACCGTCGCCGTAGCTGATCAGCACGTAGTTGCCCACCCACACCTCAACCTGCGCACCGGTCAATGGGTGCGTGACGAACAGGCCAGTGGCCATGCCCTTTTTCTCTTGCGTGGCCAGCTCGGCCTCGGTGGTGCCGCCGCTCTTGCATTCGTCCAAAAACGCCGCCAAAGCGGGATTGTTCGCCGCCGCATGCAAGGCCAGCGGGTGCTCAGCGGCCACCGCGCAAAAGGTCACGCCCATGATGGTGTCGGCACGGGTGGTGAAGACGTACATCTTGCCGCCGCCGATCAACTGGCCAGAGGCATCGCGGATGTCGTGGGGGAACGCAAAGCGCACGCCTTCGCTCTTGCCGATCCAGTTTTCCTGCATCAAGCGCACTTTGTCGGGCCAGCCGTTCAGCGTGGCCTTGTCGTTGCCGATCTGCACATGGTCCAGCAACTCTTGCGCGTACGACGTGATGTTCAGGTAGTAGCCCGGAATCTCACGCTTTTCGACCGGGGCACCGGTGCGCCAGCCTTTGCCGTCGATGACCTGCTCGTTGGCCAGCACGGTCTGGTCCACCGGGTCCCAGTTGACGACCTGGGTCTTGCGGTAAGCGATGCCTTTTTCGAGCATCTTGAGGAACAACCACTGGTTCCATTTGTAGTAAGTGGGGTCGCAGGTGGCCACTTCGCGCGACCAGTCCACCGCCAAACCCATCGCCTGCATCTGCTTTTTCATGTAAGCGATGTTTTCATGCGTCCACTTGGCCGGCGGCACGCCGTTTTTCAAGGCCGCGTTTTCGGCAGGCAAACCAAAAGCGTCCCAGCCCATGGGCATCAAGACGTTATAGCCCTTCATGCGCAGGCTGCGCGTGAGCATGTCGTTGATGGTGTAGTTGCGCACATGGCCCATGTGCAGCTTGCCGCTGGGGTAGGGCAGCATGGAGCAGGCGTAGAACTTCTTTTTGCTGGCGTCTTCGGTGACGCGGTAGGCATCGCGGGCCGTCCAGCGGGACTGTGCTGCGGGTTCGACTTCGAGGTGGTTGTACTTGTCTTGCATAGCCTGCGATTGTAGGCTGGCGCGGGTGTTGTTCTGGGTGGATTGACCCGTCAGCGCTTGGGGGTGGACGGGGTTTGCGCCACAAAACCGATGCGCGACAGCCCGGCTTTTTGGGCCAGCCCCATGGCCTCGACCACCCGGCCATAAGGCACCGATTGATCGGCGCGAAGTTCCAGCTCAGTTTGGGGGTTGCGCTTGGCCGCCTCAGACAGGCGCTGACGCAGGGCTTCAGGACTGATGGGTTTGTCGTTCAAAAACAAGGCGCCTTGGGCATCGACCACCAATGACACGGCTTGCGGGGCAGCCCCGGCCTCAGTGCCTTCGCTTTGGGGCAGGTCCAGCCGAATGGCGCTGGTCATCAAGGGGGCGGTGAGGATGAAAATGACCAGCAAAACCAGCATCACGTCGACCATGGGAGTGACATTGATCTCGCTCATGGGGGCGTCCGGCTTGCGAGATTCCAAGCGACCGAAGGCCATGGCTCAGTCCTGCGGATCGGCCAGCAAGCCACGCAGATCGTGGGCAAAGCCTTCGAGTTCGGCCTCGATCTGGTTCACTTTGCGGCCTAAAACGTTGTAGCCCAGCACCGCCGGTATGGCCACGGCCAAGCCCGCGGCGGTCATGATCAGGGCCTCGCCCACCGGGCCGGCGACCTTGTCGATGGTCAGCTGCCCGGCTTCGGCCATGCCCGTCAAGGCATTGAAAATGCCCCACACCGTGCCCAAAAGTCCGACAAATGGCGAGATGGAACCCGCCGTGGCCAACCACACCTGGCCCCACTGCAAGCGCCGCACCACGCCATGAAGGGCATCGCGCAACACCCGCGTCAGCTGGGGGTGGCGGTCTCCGGCCGAGGCCAAGGTGCCGCCCACGGGCAGCAAGGTGGCTTCAAGCAAAGGGGTGATGCACGCGTCGCGGTCAAACTGGGCCACGCGCTGGCGGGCATCGTCAAAGGCGGGGGCTTGCCAAAACGCCGCGATGCTGCGGCGCATGTCCAGGCCGACGCGTGACAGCAAACGCCATTTCCAAACCATCACCACCCAGCTGCCCACCGACAGCACCAACAAGACCAGCGCCAGAACGCGGCTGACGAAGTCGCTGTGCAGTAAAAAGTCGTTGAGGCTCATGGCAACGGGCTAGGGGCCGTTAGCGCAGGTTCAACACGTCAAACATGTCAAACAGGCCGCGCTGCTGGGTGGCCAAATAACGCACGGCCCGCAGGCTGCCCTGGGCGTAAGTGGATCGGCTGGAGGATTTGTGGGTCACTTCGATGCGTTCGCCAATGCCGGCAAACAACACGGTGTGGTCGCCCACAATGTCGCCGCCACGGATGGTGGCAAAACCGATGCTGGATGGATCGCGCTCGCCCGTGTGACCGTAGCGCTCATAAACTGCGCAGTCTTTCAAGTCGCGCCCCATGGCCTCGGCAATGACTTCGCCCATCTTGAGGGCCGTACCCGAAGGCGCGTCCACTTTGTGGCGATGGTGGGCTTCGATGATCTCGATGTCGTAGCCGGTTGACATGGCTTGCGCCGCCATTTGCAGCAGCTTGAGCGTGACGTTGACGCCCACGCTCATATTGGGGGCCATCACAATGGCGATGTCTTTCGCAATTTCAGCGATTTCGGCTTTTTGCTCGTCCGTGAAACCGGTCGTGCCGATCACGGCTTTGACACCCAGTTCTCGGCAAACCTTCAGGTGCGCCAAGGTGCCTTCGGGGCGTGTGAAATCGATCAGGCAAGCCGCATTCTTCAAGCCAGCATGCAAGTCCGACGTGACCAGAACGCCACTGGATTTGCCCAAAGGGGCTGCGGCATCCAGGCCCAGTGCAGGGCTGGCCGCGATGTCGAGCGCACCCGCCAGGTGGCAGTCGTCCGAGGCCATGATGGCTTCGATCAGCATATGCCCCATGCGGCCAGAAGCCCCGGCAACGGTGATGGGCAAGTCGGTCAATTGAGTCATGTCGTGTTCAAAATGAAAGGTACGCACGCCATCGGGCAAAGGGCCCGAACAGGACACCCGTTAGCGGGGTGTTGGCTCCAAGGGAGGGTAATTGGCTGGCAACGGCGCTGCGCGCTCGGCACCGCCTTGTGCTTTTTGCACAGGGAACTTCTTCAGGTCTTCTTCGCTGGCCTGCAAGTTGGGCACGCTGGCGGCCTTGCGCTGAATGACCAAGCGCTCCACGAACTCGGACTCGCTGGGCAAGTCGCCCCCTTCAATGGATTGCAGCACATCGCCTTTGAAAAACACCGTGAGCTGGAAAGTCTGGGGGGGCACGCCTTGGCGGCGGATGCTGAAGGCGTAATCCCAACGGTCTGCGTGAAAAAGACTGGTCACCAAGGGTGTGCCCAGAATGTCACGAACCTGTGCCCGCGCCATGCCCGGGGTGAGCGCCTGGCGCTGCTCTTTAGAAACGAAGTTGCCTTGAACCACATCAGGCACGTAAGGCTTGAACGTGTCGCCGGTGAAGCTGGTCATGCTCCCGCACCCTGCCAAAATGGCGCACACAAAGAGCATGGCCAGGCGGTTGCCTGTCAAGGGGAAAGTCAGGAAAGCTGTCATGGTTGAAGGCAGGCCGATATGATCGGGTCATTGTAGCGGCAGCTTCATGCCTGCCCCGGTTTTGCATACCCAGATACCCTTGACCATGACCCAAATCGACGAACTGAAAAACAATGGTCTGAAAGCCACCCTGCCCCGGCTGAAAATTCTCGAAGTTTTTCAAAGCGGCGCACAACGCCACATGACGGCTGAAGATGTGTTTCGCCATTTGCTGCTGGAGCACACGGACATTGGTTTGGCCACGGTGTATCGGGTTTTGACCCAGTTTGAGCAAGCCGGCATTTTGAGCCGCAACCACTTCGAAAGCGGTAAAGCAGTTTATGAACTCAACGAAGGCCAACACCATGACCATGTGGTGTGTCTGGACTGCGGCCGGGTTGAAGAGTTTTATGACCCGGAAATCGAGGCCCGCCAGCAAGCCGTGGCCGAAGCCAAGGGTTTTGTGATCGCAGACCACGCTTTGAGTCTGTATGCGCACTGCACGCAAACCCCTTGCCCCCACCGTCAGCGTTGAGCTGAAGCGAGGCACTTACTCCATGGCTCGCCGCTGTCGATCGATGAAGTCCTGGTAGGTGTCAATGCCCCGCATGTGCAAAATGGTGTTGCGCACCGCCGCCTCCACCAACACAGCGATGTTGCGACCCGCCACCACCTGAATCACGACTTTGCGCACCGGAATGCCCAGCACATCCTGCACCAAGGGTTCTGAAGGCAAACGCTCGTAGTCACGCTCAAGCGTTTCACGGCGCACCAAGTGAACAATGAGCTTCAGGCGCATCTTGCGACGCACCGCCGTTTCACCAAAAATGGCCCGAATATCGAGCAAGCCAATGCCGCGCACTTCCAGCAGGTTTTGCAACAAGTCAGGGCACCGCGCCTCAATGGTGGTCTGGTTGATGCGGTACAAATCAACGGCATCGTCGGCGACCAAGCCGTTGCCACGAGAAATCAGCTCCAAGCCCAATTCGCTCTTGCCCAGCCCGGACTCGCCTGTGATCAACACGCCCATACCCAGAATGTCCATGAACACGCCGTGCATGGTGATGCGATCGGCAAAATGCTTGGACAAATAAGCACGCAAGACGTCAATGACAAAAGCCGACGACTGATCGGTCGAGAACATCGGAATCTGGGCACGTTCACACATCGACAGCAAGGCATCCGGTGCGACCTGGCCATCGGCCAACACCAGAACGGGCGGCTCGAGTGTGACAATGCGTGCGATCCTGCGAGCGCAGTCTTCTGGCGTGGCATTGCTGAGGTAAGTCACCTCACGCGGACCCAGAATTTGAACCCTATAAGGGTGAATGTAGTTAAGGTAGCCCACCAGATCAGCACCGGAGCGGGCTTCACGCACGGCGACTTCGTCAAACCTGCGCTCTGAAGCGCCCAAGCCAGCAACCCACTGCCACTTCAGCTTGCTGCGGTGGTCCTCAAACAGGACATCGGCGCTGATAACGGAAGGTTTCATCGCTAAAACACCGGTTTTCGCTAACTCAGGCGGTTTGGGCCGATTGCCACTGGGCAATCAGTTGGTGCAAGTTTTCCTGGACCGTGCTGTTCTTGATGTTTTCCCTGAGAGCCGTGTCACTCAGCAACTCGGCGATCTCGGACAAGATTTCCAGATGCTTTTGGGTAGCGGCCTCAGGGACCAGCAAGAAAATCAACAAGCTGACAGCTTGCTCATCAGGTGCATCAAAACCAATCGGCTGGGCCAACTGGAAGACGGCGGCCATGGGGGCTTTCAAGCCCTTGATGCGGCCATGCGGAATGGCCACGCCATGCCCTAAGCCTGTAGAACCCAGTCGCTCACGGGCAAACAAGCTGTCGGTCACCAAGGCGCGGGAAAGCCCGTGCAGGTTCTCAAAGAGAAGTCCGGCTTCTTCGAATGCGCGTTTCTTGCTGGTGGCTTCCACCCCGACAAGAACTTGGGCAACAGGCAATATGGATGAGAGGCGATTCATGGTCGAGGCCGGATTATGCACCTTGCGCGAGCACACGCGTCTTTGCCCCGTCCGGCGGCCTGTCAAGGGTCTTCTGGCCTGGCAATGTCGGACACAGCACGGCCATGAAAAAGGGCCACTTGAAGTGGCCCCGCTTTGTACAAAAAACAAACCCGATCACATCATGCGCTTGGGCGCACTGTGGTGGTGGTCGGTGATGCGGTCTTTGTGTTTGACCACTTGGCGGTCCAATTTGTCGACCAACTCATCAACGGCGGCATACAAATCTTCGTGAGCGCTTTCTGCAAACAGGTCATTGCCTTTGACATGGATATTGCATTCTGCCCGCTGGCGTTTTTCTTTCTCTTTCTGCTTTTCGACAGTCAGCAGCACTTTGACATCGACCACCTGATCAAAATGTCGCGTGATGCGATCGAGCTTCCCCGTGACGTACTGACGCAAGGCCGGGGTCACTTCCAGATGGTGTCCGCTGATGGTTAAATTCATAGTCGTCGCCTCCATAGATGCAGGGTAGAAAAAGCCCCACCGAAGCGGGACTCCGAAACCACCTTTCCGGGTGATTCAGCTCCACTATGCGCCGCCAAGAATTGAAAAGCAAGGCACCACAAGGTAAACCCCGATTGGCTTGGACAATTGCCTCAAAACAGACTTTTCAGTGCTATCGTTCTGGTTGAAATCAGTTCGAGGCGCTTGGTGCGCCATGCAGGCGCAAGCGTCCGGCCAGCCAGGCGCTGAGCAAACTGGCAAGCACCCCCAACAAACCCGCCACCCAGTAAAAGGTGAGGTGCCCTTGGTCATCGCGCCCGATGATCAAGCCCGCCAGCAAGGCCGCCAGGCCCATGCCCGCCGACTGCACCGCCGAATTGAGGGTCATGAAGGTGCCGCGCAAACGCGGCTCCACCGCCGATGAAATCATCGCCATGCCAGGGATCATGCGCCCGCTCATGACCGTGAAGAGCAAGGTCGAGATCACCAGCAAGCCCCACAAGGGCAATCCTTGCGAGAGCGTGGTGGCCATCAATGGCACCGCCACGGCCAAAGCCAGGCGCTGGAACACCCGGACTTTGCCCACCCGGTCCGTCAATCGCCCAAAATAACGCGCACTCAGCAAGGTGGCCAGGCCACCGCACAGGTAGATCCAGGGCACTTCAGCGGTTTGCATGCCTGCATTGGACTGCAGGTAAATGGTGATGTACGGAATGACCGTGAAACCGGCGAACATCATCAAACCCGACACGCCGAAGGCTTTGAGGTGGTTGCCCTCGGACAGCACCTGCCCAATGCCGCGCCAGACGCCCGTCCGTTCCGGGTGATGCAGGTGCGCATCGAGCCGGGGCAAGGTTTGCCAAGCGCCGAGCGCCAAGAGCCCCACCAGCAAGGCAATGCCAAAAAAGGGCGCATGCCAACTCGCGTGCGCTGCCAAAAACAAGCCCAAGGGCACCCCCGCCACGGTGGACACGGAAAACGAGGTCATCACCACGCTCATGGCCCGGCCCCGGCGCTCGAAAGGCACGACATCGGCCACGATGGTCTGGGACAAGGCGGACAAAACACCGCCAAACAAGCCTGCAGCCACACGCGCCGCCATCAGCCAAAAATAGTCTGGGGCCAAGCCACAGGCCAACGTGGCCAGTCCAAACAAGGTGTACATCACGAGCAGCAGGCGTTTGCGGCTGAAACGGTCGATGTAAGTGGCCGCCATCAGCCCAGACAGGCCGGCCGATAAGGTGTAGGCCGAAACCAACAAACCAAACTGGGCATTGCTGATGCCAAACAAGGCCGTGAACTGCGGCCCCAGCGGCATCATGATCATGAAATCAAGGATGTGGGTGAACTGGATGCCGGCCAGTGTAAAAAGCAGCCAGCGTTCACGCCGAGGGGTCAAATGGGGTGTCATGGAACAATGCAATGAAGTTGCCTGAATCTAACACTCCCCCACCCAACATCCGGTGCGATAATCCGCCGATTCATTCTGGAGACACACTGCCGTGGAAACTACCCCGAGTCGGTAGCTTTCGAACGCCTTGAGCACCCTGCCCATTGTTCGAAAGCTGCAAAAACACTTCGCCGCCCCTTTGAACTTTTGGCACTTGGCCATTTTTGGATTCGCCATGCTCAACATCTTCACTCTCGCCAACGGCCGCCTCTTTCAAGAAGAGATCGAGTCGCTGGAAGAACTCTCCCGCTTTCAGCCCATCTGGGTCGACCTGGAGTCGCCCACACTGGATGAAAAGCGTTGGATCAAACAGTACTTTGGCCTGTCCATCCCGGAAGATGCGATGGACGAGGACATTGAGGAATCGGCCCGTTTCTACGAAGAAGACAACGGTGAGCTGCACATTCGCTCTGACTTTTTAATTGCCGACGAAGACGAGCCACGCACCGTGCGCTGCGCCTTTATTTTGAACCAGCACAACGCCAACCTGAAAAGCCAAGGCGTGCTGTTTTCCATCCACGACGAAGACGTGCCGGTGTTTCGCCTGTTGCGCATGCGCGCGCGACGCGCCCCGGGCCTGATCGAAGACGCCAAAGAAGTGCTGCTCAAGCTGTTTGACGCTGACGCCGAATACTCGGCCGACACGCTGGAAGGCATTTACGACAAACTCGAAATCGCAGGCAAAAAAGTGTTGTCGGGCGATGTGACCGATGCCATGGCCGGAGAAGTGCTGGGCGCGATTGCCAGGCAAGAAGATTTGAATGGCCGCATCCGCCGCAATGTGATGGACACCCGCCGCGCCGTGAGCTTCATGATGCGCTCCAAGATGCTCAACGCCGAGCAGTTTGAAGAAGCCCGCCAGATTCTGCGCGACATCGACTCGCTGGACTCGCACACGGCCTTTTTGTTCGACAAGATCAACTTCTTGATGGACGCCACGGTCGGTTTCATCAACATCAACCAGAACAAGATCATCAAGATTTTCTCGGTGGCCAGCGTGGCCTTGCTGCCGCCCACCTTGATTGCCAGCCTCTACGGCATGAACTTCCAGTACATGCCCGAGCTGTCGCAAAAGTGGGGCTACCCCTACGCACTGACCCTGATGGTGGCCAGCGCCGTGGTACCCATGTGGTATTTCCGACGTCGCGGCTGGCTCAAGTAAGCCGCCATCAATCGGGGGGCCTGTTGGTCAACCATTGCGACAAAATCGCCAGACTGTAGCGGCTGGCGACTTCGCGGATGAAACGGTTGAAGTCGGTGTGAGCGGCATCGTCAGCCCGGTCTGAGATGGTGCGCACTGCGGCAAAAGGCACTGCGTAATCGTGGCACACCTGCGCCACTGCCGCACCTTCCATTTCCACAGCCAAAGCATCGGGCAAAGCCAGACGCAGCGCTTGACTCTCGGTCGAGGTCGCAACAAATCGGTCGCCACTGATGACCAGTCCCTGGTGCACGCGGGGTGAATCCAATTGAAAATCGGCCAAAGTGCCCGCACCCAAGTGCTGCGCAGCTTTCGCCAGCACCTGTTGGCCAGCCTCCGCCAGTTGTGCCGAGAGGTTTACATCGGTCTCAAAACGGGCTCGACCATACAGCGGCACTTCATGACGGGGAAACAGCGGGGAAGCGTCCATGTCGTGCTGCACAAACCCGTTGGCCACCACCACATCGCCCACACGCACACCCAAGCCCATACCCCCAGCCACACCCGTGAACACGAGGGTGTCAACCTGAAAGCGTTCGAGCAACACCGTGGCCGTTGTGGCCGCTGCCACCTTGCCAATGCGTGACAGCACGGCCACCACCGCATGCCCTTGCCAGTGGCCCACCCAAAAGTCCCGCCCGGCCACCGTAACGCGCTGCTCGTCTGGCATGCGCGCCAGCACAGCCGCCAATTCTTCGTGCATAGCGCTCATGATGCCGATCACGGCCATGGATCACCCCTTGTGCAATGCGTCAAAAAGAAAAACGGCCACAAGTGAACTGTGTGGCCGCTTGGCAGTGTGTCGGGTACAAACCCCGGAGACGGGCGATCAGGCCTTGTTGCGCAACTCGCGCCGCAAGATTTTGCCGACTGGCGTTTTGGGCAACTCGTCGCGAAACTCGACCAAACGGGGTTGCTTGTAACCGGTCATGTTCTCGCGGCAATAGGCGATGACTTGCGCATCGGTCAACGCAGGGTCTTTTCTGACCACCACCAACTTGACCGCCTCGCCGGTTTTCTCATCAGGCACACCAATGGCTGCACACTCCATCACGCCAGGACAAGCAGAAGCGACTTCTTCCACTTCATTGGGGTAGACATTGAAACCACTGACCAGAATCATGTCTTTCTTACGATCGACGATCTTGAAATAACCCCGCTCGTCCACGATGCCGACATCACCCGATTTGAAGTACCCGTCAGCGGTCATGACCTTGGCCGTTTCATCGGGACGCTGCCAATAACCCGCCATGACTTGGGGGCCCTTGATGGCGATTTCGCCGGGCATGCCGGGCGTGGTCACATCGTGGCCTTCATCGTCAAGCAGCTTCATGAAAGTGCCGGGAATCGGCACGCCAATCGTGCCCGTGAACTCGGTGCTGGTGGTCGGGTTGCAGCTGGCCGAAGGACTGGTTTCAGACAAACCGTAGCCCTCGCAAATCGGGCAGCCGGTTTTCTCGAGCCAGAGCTTGGCCACGTTGGGCGTCACGGCCATGCCACCCCCCAGCGACACCTTGAGGTTGGACCAGTTAACGGTGTTGAAATCCGGGTGATTGGCCAAGCCATTGAACAAAGTGTTCACCGCCGGAAAGCTGTGAAACGTGTGCTTGGACAACTCTTTGAGCACGGCAGGCAAATCGCGCGGATTGGGAATCAGGATGGTCTTGCCGCCCGAACGCATGGACAGCATCATGTTCACCGTGAAAGCGAAGATGTGGTACAGCGGCAAAGCGCACACTGAGGTGGATTGTTGACCCGCAGGGATGCGTTTCATCACCGGCTCGTTCCAGGCATCGGATTGCAAGACATTGGCAATCAGGTTGCGGTGCAGCAAGACCGCCCCTTTGGACACACCCGTGGTGCCACCGGTATATTGCAGCACGGCAATATCGTCTGCCAACAACTCGGGCCGAAGGAACGCCATCTGCTTGCCTCGGGTCAAGGCATCGTTGAAGCGGACCGCCTGGGGCAGGGTAAATGCAGGCACCATCTTCTTGATGTTGCGCACCACATAGTTGACCAAGCTGCCCTTGAGCAAACCCAGACGGTCCCCCATAGAAGCCAACACCACATGCTGAACCGAGGTTTGAGCGATGCATTTCTCGAGCGTGGCAGCAAAATTTTCGACAATCACAATCGCTTTGGCGCCGGAGTCTTTGAGCTGGTGCTCAAGTTCACGCGGGGTGTACAACGGGTTCACGTTGACGACCACAAAACCTGCACGCAAGATGGCCGCAACGGCCACCGGATACTGCGGCACGTTGGGCATCATGATCGCGATGCGATCGCCTTTGTTGAGTCTCAAAGATTGCAGATACGCCGCCAAGGCCAAGCTTTCCCGGTCGGTCTGGGCATAGCTGATGTCCTTGCCCATGAAGCTGTAGGCCGTACGGTCTGCGTACTTGGCAAAGCCCTCCTCGAGCAAAGCCACCAAGGAGCTGTATTGGGTCGTATCAATGTCGGCTGGGACGCCTTCGGGGTAACTTTTCAGCCAAACGGGATTCAAGTTCATATCGAGTTCTCCTGAGAGTCAGTCTACCGTAGATCTGACGGCAGACTGACATGCAAGGTCTCAGGGTTTACGCGAAAAATGCACCTTGGCGCGGGTCATCCGCCCCTTCTTTCTGCCCAAGAAAAAAGGGCGGAAGAATTGATTCTTCCGCCCTCTTGACGCAAAGCGTCCGCCCTGTAAGGCGACCTTATGCTTTCAATGCGACCAGCACTTCGTCGAGCATTTTCTTGGCATCGCCAAACAGCATGCGGTTGTTGTCTTTGTAAAACAGCGGATTGTCCACACCCGCGTAGCCGCTGCCCATGGAACGCTTCATGACAATGCTGGCACGGGCCTTCCAGACTTCGAGCACAGGCATGCCGGCGATCGGACTGGTCGGATCATCCTGCGCGGACGGGTTAACAATGTCGTTGGCACCAATGACCATGACCACATCTGTGTCGGGGAAATCGTCGTTGATTTCATCCATCTCAAGCACGATGTCGTAGGGCACTCGGGCCTCGGCCAGCAGCACGTTCATGTGGCCGGGCATGCGACCCGCCACAGGGTGGATGCCGAAACGCACGTTGATGCCCTTGTCACGCAAGGTTTTGGTGATTTCGTTGACGGTATGCTGGGCCTGCGCCACGGCCATGCCATAACCCGGCACGATGATCACGCTCTTGGCATCGCGCAGCAGCTCAGCTGTTTCGGTGGCGCTCACGGGCACCACTTCGCCCTGCGGCTCAGCGGCCGCGCCATCGGCCTTGGGCGCGGGCTTTGCCGCCCCTCCAAAACCACCAGCGATCACGCTGATGAAATTGCGGTTCATCGCGTTGCACATGATGTAAGACAGGATGGCCCCGCTGGAGCCCACCAAGGCACCCGTCACGATCAACAAGTCGTTGCTGAGCATGAAACCGGTGGCCGCTGCGGCCCAACCGGAATAGCTGTTGAGCATGGACACCACCACCGGCATGTCGGCACCGCCAATGGCCATGACCATGTGGATGCCAAACAGCAGCGCGATCGCGGTCATCACGATCAGCGGCGTCATGCCGCTTTGCACATCGTGTGCGTTCACAAACTCACGACCAAACCAAATCACGACCAAGAGGCCCAACAGGTTGAGCCAATGCCGTGCAGGCAACAGCAAGGGCTTGCCGCCGATCTTGCCATTGAGCTTGCCAAAGGCGATCAATGACCCTGAGAAGGTCACTGCGCCAATCAGGATGCCGATGTAGATTTCCACTTCGTGGATGACCTTCTCGGCGCCGGTGTACTGGATCGAGGTGTCGACGTAGCTGGCAAAACCCACCAGGCAAGCCGCAAGACCCACCAAGCTGTGCATGAGCGCCACGAGTTCGGGCATCTGGGTCATCTTGACCGTTTTGGCGGCATACAAACCGACACTGCCACCAATGAGCAGGGCACCGACGATCCACGGAATTCCCGCGGCGGCCACACGGGGGCCAAAAATGGTGGCAAGCACCGCCAGCGTCATGCCGATGATGCCGTAGAGGTTGCCGCGACGCGACGTTTCTGGGTTGGACAAGCCCCCCAGGCTGAGGATGAAGAGAATGGCGGCACCGAGGTAGGCGACCGTGGCCAGGCTAAAGGACATGAGTGACTCTTTTCTTATTCGGTCGGGGACAGCGCTGTAAATCTGTCCCCGAAGTCATTACTTTCGAAACATGGCGAGCATGCGATGGGTGACCGCAAAGCCACCAAACATGTTGATGGCCGTCAGCACAATCCCGGCAAAGGCCAACCACTGGATGAGCTGATCCGAGCGACCATTGGTGCCGGCTTCTGGCGGCAAAATTTGCACCAGTGCGCCGATCACGATGATGCTGGAGATGGCGTTGGTGACGCTCATCAGCGGCGTGTGCAGCGCGGGGGTCACGTTCCACACCACCATGTTGCCGATGAAACAGGCCAACACAAACACCGTGAAGTGACCCAAAAAGGCAGCCGGAGCGTAGGCACCGATGGCCCAAAACGCCAGTGCACCCAAACCAAATACCAAGGCGAGGGTTTTGACGGGCATCGGGCCGCTGCTGCCGTGGCCATGACCGCTTTTCTTCTCGACCACCGCTGCCGTAGGCTTCGGCGCAGGTTTGGGGGCCACGACCAGCGGGGGGGCGGGCCAGGTGATTTCGCCATCCTTGATGACCGTCAGACCCCGAATGGCGTCATCTTGCATGTTGACGTTGATGAGGCCATCTTTGGTTTTGCACAGCTCTTCGGTCAAGCGGAACAAGTTGGTGCCGTACAGCGTGGACGACTGGCGTGCCATGCGCGAGGCCAGGTCGGTGTACCCGACGATGGTCACGCCGTGTTTGACGACGGCCTTGCCGGGTTCGGTCAGTTCGCAGTTGCCGCCTTGTTCGGCGGCCATGTCGACGATGACGCTGCCAGGCTTCATGCTCATGACCATCTCTGCGGTGATCAGCTTGGGCGCAGGTTTTCCGGGAATGAGCGCCGTGGTGATGATGATGTCCACCTCGCGGGCCTGCTGCGCATACATCTCGCGCTGCGCGGCCTGAAAGCCCTCACTCATGACCTTGGCATATCCGCCGCCGCCCGAGCCTTCTTCTTCGTAATCCACTTTGACGAATTCACCGCCCAGCGACACGACCTGGTCGGCCACTTCGGCACGGGTGTCGTTGGCGCGCACGATGGCGCCTAGGCTGGCCGCAGCACCGATCGCAGCCAAACCGGCCACCCCGGCGCCAGCGATGAACACCTTGGCGGGTGGCACTTTGCCTGCGGCCGTGATCTGGCCGTTGAAGAAACGGCCAAAGGCATTCGCTGCCTCCACCACAGCGCGGTAGCCACTGACGCCGGCCATGGAGGTCAGCGCGTCCATCTTCTGGGCTCGGCTGAGCGTGCGGGGCAGGGCGTCGATCGACAACGCCGTGACCTTTTTGGCTGCCAACTGCTGCATCAAATCGGGGTTTTGGGCGGGCCACAGAAAGCCGATGAGCGTCTGGCCTTCGTGCATCAGCGCCACCTCGTCCGGCGTGGGCGCACGCACTTTGAAGACGATGTCGCTGCCGCTCCAGAGGGCTGCGGCGCTCGGCGCGATGGTCGCACCGGCCTCGATGTAAGCACCATCGGACAGGTCTGCGAGCTCGCCTGCACCCTGCTCCACCACCACGGCAAAGCCGAGTTTGACCAACTTGGTCACCGCATCGGGCACCGTAGCAACCCGTTTTTCGCCAGAAAAAATCTCTCGTGGCACGCCAATTCGCTGAGGCGTGGGGGCGTTTTCGCCTGTCTGCATGAATGTCTCCTCACTCAATTCACAAAAAATAGCCGATGCGTCAGCTTAACCCAAGTCAACATTATCAAAACCCGTACAAGCCCTGCCTCAAAGTAACTGACGGGCCCAAAAGCAAAATATCAGCAACCTCTTATATTAAACGAAACAGGCCATTTGTTTGCCGGCAAAAGTCCCGTCAAGCCCGCCCATGTCCAGCGGGCACTTCATAATCTCAGGCATGGACAAACGCTGGAAACCCAATGTCACCGTCGCCGCCATCATTGAAAAAGAAGGCCGCTACCTGTTGATCGAAGAACACACCCAAGAAGGTTTGCGCCTGAACAACCCGGCCGGTCATCTGGACGAGGGCGAATCACCCGCCGATGGCTGCGCACGCGAAACCCTGGAAGAAACGGCACACCCGTTCACACCAACGGCATTGGTTGGCATCTATTTGTCGCGTTTTCAGCGCCCGACCACTGGGGAAGACATCACTTACGTGCGCATGGCTTTTTGCGGCGACATCGGTGAATTGCAGCCCCACCTGAGCCTGGACGAAGGCATTGTCCGCACTTTGTGGATGACGCCTGAAGAAGTGCGCAACAGTGCAGCTCGTCACCGCAGCCCGCTTGTCTTGCGTTGCATCGAAGACCATCTGGCCGGGCAACGCTATCCGCTGGAGGTGATCTACACCGATCTGGCCGTCACTCAGCGCCCGGTTTTGCCAACCTGAGCGTTCAGAGGCCTGCGGATGGCTGCAAGGGCTCAGGAAACCCTCATTGAACAGGCGGTTTTTGGCCTGCGGCGACCAGGTCCAACTGCGCCTGCTCGGCAAACACTTTGGCCACATAGCCCCCATCCTCGGTCAAGCCATAGCCACCCAGATAGAACTTCAAACCCTCTTCTTGAGAGCCGTCGCGCAGCTTGATGGCGTCAGACAACACCGCCACGCCCACCCGCAAATTGGAAATGGGGTCAAACGCGGCAAGGCGCCCCCCATAAACCTCATAGCGCTTGACGTGAATATCGGTCATCACCTGCATCAAACCCTGAGCCCCCGCCTGGCTTTGCACGTAAGGATGGAAATTGGACTCAATGGCCATCACTGCCAAAATGAAATGCGGTGCCAACTTGGTTTTTTTCGACAAGACATGAGATTCGACCACCAAAGCCGCCAAAGGCTCTGGTGCAACCTTGTATTTGCGCCCCAACCACTCGGCCACTGCGGCCTGAGAAGGGGGCAAATCCTGCAAGTTCACGGCTGTTGCCCGTTCCGCCGTGTTTTCGGGCAACCATGCAAACAAAACCCTGCGCTCCCGCAGCCAGTTGAACACTTCACCTTCGGCGCTGTGCAGCCAATGCGGGTTCAGCCACAAAGCCAATACCAGACTGACCGCAGTCAAGCCCACCATGGCCAGACCACTGTGGGTGATGATGAACATCCCATGCGCGACATCGTGCAGAAATGTTCTGAAGTGTTGGCACCAAGTGCAGGCTCGATTCATGAATTTTGACCCATTTGGCATTATAAATTCATGACCTCGGCAGACATCGCAGGCAGTCACGGGATAATTACGGCATGTCCCAACTCCCTCGTGTGGTCGTCGGCTTGTCCGGCGGCGTCGACTCCGCTGTCACCGCCTATTTGCTCAAGCAACAAGGCTATGACGTCATTGGCATCTTCATGAAAAATTGGGAAGATGACGATGACAGCGAATACTGCTCTTCCAACATTGACTTTGTCGATGCCGCCGCCGTGGCCGATGTGCTGGGCATCGAGATTGAGCACGTCAATTTCGCGGCCGATTACAAAGACCGCGTTTTCTCTGAATTCCTGCGTGAATACCAAGCCGGGCGCACCCCCAACCCCGACATCTTGTGCAACGCCGAAATCAAGTTCAAGTCATTCTTGGACCACGCCATGCGGCTGGGGGCCGAAAAAATCGCCACCGGCCACTACGCCCGCGTGCGCCTGAACAGCGCAACAGGCCGGCACGAACTCCTCAAGGGCTTGGACGCGTCCAAAGACCAAAGCTATTTCTTGCACCGACTGAATCAAGCGCAATTGTCCAAAACATTGTTCCCTGTCGGCGAGTTGCACAAGACCGAAGTGCGCCGCATTGCCGAAGAAATTGGCCTGCCCAACGCCAAAAAGAAAGACTCCACCGGCATCTGCTTCATTGGTGAGCGACCTTTTAGAGACTTTTTGAACCGCTACATCTCCAAAGAACCAGGCCCCATCAAAGACCCTTCGGGCCGCACCATCGGGCAACATGTGGGGCTGAGTTTTTACACCCTGGGCCAACGCCAAGGCTTGGGCATTGGCGGCATCAAAGCCAAAGGCGCACAACGCGGCGGTGGCGAACACACCCCCTGGTTTGTGGCACGCAAAGACGCCGAGAAAAACACGCTGTGGGTGGTGCAAGGCCATGAGCACCCTTGGCTGCAATCACCCACACTGCAAGCGACCGACGTGAGCTGGTGCGCTGGCACCGCGCCCGAGCCTGGCCGCTATGCCGCCAAAACGCGCTACCGGCAAGCGGATGCCCCCTGCGATTTGCAAACGCTGAGCATGGCCGATGGGCAAGCCGGTTTCGAACTTCACTTCAGCGAAAACCAGTGGGCCGTCACACCCGGCCAAAGCGCCGTGGTCTATGACGGCGAGGTGTGCCTGGGCGGCGGCGTGATCCACTCCGCGCCCACCATGCCCATGGCCTGAACCCTGAAGCGCCACCTCAGGAGCTGCTTTATTCGCCGCCCAGACCCAAGCGGTTGGGCTCGCGCTTTTCGACCGCGAAACGCAACAAGGCCGCCGTGCGGAAAATGCCGTGGGCAAACTTGCCATAAGGCAAAGTCAAAAACAAGGCCATCACCGCCCCCAGGTGGACAGCCAGCAGCACGGGCATGGCGGCGGTAGCACCCCACCACCACAACAACAGGCCACTCAAACTGATCAAGGCCAGCAAGGCCATGAAGCCCAGGTCCATTGGCTTTTGTGCACGGTCACCATGGTCGGGGTGCCGCTGGATGTTCAGCCAAGCCAGCCCGCACGTACCGCACAGCAAACTCACTCCTCCCACCACCCCCAACAACTTGGGCAAACTGGGCAAGGCGTAAGGGGCCGGCCAACCCAACAGGTAGTGATAAACGGTGGCCACGCTGGTGGCCGCAAAGCACAACATGAAACCGTAAAACGTGAGGTGGTGAAAACGCCGGCGGGCATGCGTCCAGGCATCGTCTTCGTTGTGGCAACCTTCGCCATGTCCGCCATCCAGGTATTTCAAACGCAATGCGGCATCGGTCGCTTCTGCGGCTGCTGGCGCACTCAATGGTGCCCCGCTGGTAGCCGGGGTCACTTCTCGCCAAAAGCGCTGCACACCGAGGCCCAAAGCCAGAACGGCAAACAGAAAAATCGGGGCGAACAAACTGACCATCAGGTTGTGCGGGAACACGGCATAAAACCCACCCGCGACCGGCGCACCCCACAGCGTGCCTTGCTTGAGCATGGCCAGCACCAAAAACAGGCCCAAGCCCAGCGCCAGCATCAAAGAGATCGTCAGGCCATTGCGCTGGTAAAGCCGCCCCAATGCAGGAGGCCAGGCGTAGTCGACATAAGTCTGGCCACGCACCTGCGCCATGGCTTTGGGCACATTGATGGCAAATTCATGCGGCGGCGCGTACTGGCATGCATGCAGGCAGGCACCGCAGTTGTGGCAAAGGTTCGCCATGTAATGGATGTCGGCCTTGCCGAACTCCAGACGCCGCGTCATCGCAGGGAACACCGCACAAAAACCCTCGCAGTAACGGCAGCCATTGCAAATCTGCATTTGCCGCGCCACTTCGGCCTCGGGCGCCGTCATCTCACCACGCGCCAGAGCGCGGGCGTCACGGGTCAGGGCTTCAAGCGTTTGCATGGCCTGCTCCTTCTTTTTGTGCTTTGACGGCCTTGGCTGCCTGCTCGCCTGCGATGCGACCAAATGCGGTGCCGATCGTCATGCCCACCCCAGCGGTGTAGCCCTTGCCCAGCACATTGCCCGCCATCATTTCGCCCGCCACAAACAGGTTGGGGCTGGGTCGGTTGTTGAAACGCACAGCGGTGGTGTCATCGGTTTTGAGGCCCAGATAAGTAAAGGTCACGCCAGGCCGCACGGCATAGGCGTAATAGGGTGCGGTATCCAGGGGCCTGGCCCAATGGGTTTTGGCGGGGCTCACGCCTTCGGTATGACAGTCGTCCAGCGCCGTGTGGTCAAAAGAGCCTTCTCGGCAGGCGCCGTTGTAGTCGTTCAGGGTCTGCATGAAAGTAGCTTCGTCCAGCCCCAGCTTGCGGGCCAGCTCGGGCAAGCTGTCCGCCTGGGTGCCTTCAAACACGGGCGGCATGAAGCGGCCCACGGCTTTGGCGTCGATGATGGAATACGCCACCTGCCCCGGCTGCTGCGCCACCAATCGGCCCCAAATGGCATAGCGTTTGGGCCAGAAGTCTTCACCTTCGTCGTAAAAACGACGGGCCTCGCGGTTGACCACCACGCCCAAAGACACGCAGTCAATGCGCGTGCAAATGCCACCGTCGTAAAGTGGCGCACGGGCGTCAATCGCCACCATATGGGCTTGGGTCGGATCACCGATGCGGTCGGCACCTTGGTCCAGCATGTGCTTGAGCAGCACGCCCTGGTTGTAACGCGTGCCACGGATCAAAAACTGATCAGCCGGGTATTCACCGCGCTCGTTTTGGCCCCAGGCTTCGCGCAGCCATTCGCGGTTGGACTCAAAGCCTCCTGCAGCCAGCACACAGGCGCTGGCCTCAATGCGTTCACGCCGCACCGAACCATCGGGGCTTTTGTGCATGACCGACGCCGCCACAAAGCGGCCCGCGTCCAACTCGATCTGATCGACCTCGGCGTTGTAATCGATCTGCACACCGAGTCTCTCGGCGCTGCGGTAATAAGCGTTCATGAGGGCTTTGCCACCCCCCATGAAAAAAGCGTTGGTGCGGGCCGTGTGCAAAGCCCCCGACAGCGACGGCTGAAAGCGCACGCCGTGCTTGAACATCCAGGGCCTGCAGGTCGCCGAGTGGCGAATGGCCAGACGCGCCAGATGCTCATCGGTCAGGCCCCCCGTCACTTTGAGCAGGTCTTGCCAGAACTCTTCTTCGGGGTAGGCGTCTACCAGCACATCCTGCGGTGCATCGTGCATGCAACGCAGGTTGCGGGTGTGGCCCGAATTGCCGCCGCGCCATTCGCGTGGCGCCGACTCGAGCACCCGCACGGTGGCGCCGGCTTCACGGGCCATCAGCGCCGCGCACAAGGCGGCATTGCCCCCGCCGATCACCAAAACATCCACGGTCATGAAACTCTTTCAGTGAGGACAGATGAGGCCAAACTCAGAACTGGTATTTGCGCAGGCCACCATCGACCGGGATCACCGCCCCGGTGATGTAGCTGGCCAAGGGTGATGCCAAAAACGTCACCAGATTGGCCATGTCTTCAGGTTCGCCGTAACGGCCCACCGGGATTTCGTTGTCACACTGCCACTGGCGGTATTCAGGCGTGTAGTTGCGAAAAATCTGCTCGGAGTGGATGCGCCCGGGCGGCACACAGTTCACCGTCACACCGTGCTTGCCCACCATGCGCGACAAACCCTTGGCCCAGCTGTGCATGCCGGCCTTGGCGCAAAACGCGCCATTGGTATGTTCTGGTTCGCTCTTGCCCGTGATGTTGATGATGCGACCCCACTGCCGCGCGATCATCTGGTCAATCAGGGCATCGGCCACCTGACGTGGCCGGTGAAAGTTCAAGGTGATGGCTTCTTGCCAGGCCTCTTCGCTCACATGCAGCTCTTTGAAACTGCGCGAGCCACCGGCGTTGTTGACCAAAATATCAACATTCCCCAACCCAGCCAAGGCCGCCTGCGCCAAACGGGCGGCCGCATCTTCGGCGTACAGATCGGACTCGATGATCACCGGCGCATGGCCACCGGCCGCCACAATTTCGGCGGCCAACTCTTGGAGCTTGTCCACGCGCCTGGCCGACACGGCCACCCGCACCCCTTCGGCCGCCAGGGCTTTGGCAATGCCACGGCCAATGCCCACACTGGCCCCCGTCACCAGGGCGGTTTTGTCTTTGAGCTGCAAGTCCATGTTGTGTCTCCATTGGGATATCTGAAAGTCATACTTTAGACACCCAAGCCCTGTTTGTGCAGCAAGGTAGGAGGATGGGGGCATCACATTTCGTGATACCCCTCAAACCATGCCGACCCTAGCCCAACGGGCTGATGGACGCGCCTTGCCAAGCGCCACTTTGCACCAAGGCACGAACACAATCACCCATCACCACACGGGTCGCCAAAGCGGCAGGCGACAACTCATCATCGGACAATCCACACAACAAATTCACTCGGGTCACTTGGTGGTCGGTGATGCGCGCCATGTACAACGAGTCGCCCTCTTGCGCCATGCGGGACACAGCCGCCCAAGGCTGCAAAGTTCCCCCCAGGCCCGCGCGCACAGCATCCATCAACATGGCCAGAGAATCGATCTCCAGCGTCACTTGCGGCGTGACATTGGCACGGGCAAATGCCGCATTCAAGGCACTGCGCAAACCGTGCGGCCCAGTGGGCAATATCAACGGCTCATGAGCCAACTGGGCCATGCGCAAACTCTCGGGCGCTTTGGCCGTACGGGTCTGGCGCGATGCGATCAGGAAGATGTCTTCCTCGATCAGAGGCAAGACGCTCCAGCGCCTGGCGGTCTGCAAATGCTGACTGGCACGGATCGGCGAGTCAAACAAGACTGTCAAATCCAGCTGCCTTGCATTGAGCATGGCCGACAAATGCCCAGACAAACTTTCAACCATGTGCAAACGCACATCCGGATAACGCTCGCGCATGGCCTGCATCAAGGGCAAACCCAAAACAGCCGCCGTTGTGGGTGCCAGCCCCACGCTGACCGTCCCCGTGAGCCGGGACTGCTGGGCCGAACGCACCGCTTGCTCTGCATGGCGCAAGGTCAATTGGGCCTCACGAAAAAAAGCCACTCCGGCTTCAGTGGGCGTGACACCTTGCGGCGTGCGCTGCAACAAACGGGTCGACAACTCGCTCTCCAGCCGCGTGATTTGCTGGCTCAGCGCAGACTGCACCAAATCCAGGTCCAGGGCTGCACGGCTGATACTCCCCGCCTCGACCACCTTCACAAAATAACGCAGTTGACGCAATTCCATGGTGTCAATGCGCCGTTTGGTTCAGTCTGGCGTGGATGCGGCGAGTGGTCCGCCACACCCCCCACAGCACCAAGGGGATCGACAGGCCTGCAGCCATTTCAGGGTTCACCGGCATACCCAGCTTGTCCAGGGCCTTGGCGCCATACAGCACCAAGCTGACCACGTAATAAGAAATCGCC
>JAGNWH010000074.1:0-3047 GCA_017986055.1 Limnohabitans sp.
GCCAGCTCTGCGGCACTGAGCTCGGCGGGCAGTTCGTCCCACTTGAGTTGTTCTTCGATGCTGTAGGCCTTGGCCTTGGGCATCATGCGCCAGTTGTCAATCGAGCCTGTGGGGCATGGCGAAATGCAGTCCATGCAAGAGTTGCAGATGTCGGCCTTGACCACGTAGTTGAGCGAGTCATGGGTGATGGCCCCCACTGGACAAATCGCTTCGCAGGTGTTGCAGCGGATGCAGATCTCGGGGTCGATGACGTGCTGTTTGATCAGAATGGATTCAGTGGTCATGGCATGCTTCCTCAGGCTTTTTGTGTTTTGTTCTGCGGTTTGTCTGTGTTGACTGCCGGTATCTTGCTTTGCGCGTTCCGCAAGGGCATGGCTGGGGGCCGGGCACCTCATACGGGGTACCGGAAAATCGGTGCCCGGCCCCCAGCCATGCCCTTGCTATGTGGCGGTTTTTCCGTTCGCAGTCTACCGGCGTTTGCGAGCGAAACACACACCATGCAGTTGACAGAGGAAGGGGCGGGTGACGATTTTCCGGTACCCCGTAAGAGGAACCCGCCCCTTCCTCTGTCAACTGCCGCCCCCCAAAAGGAAGCAGCAGTCGATCAAAAGCTCAACGCATCAATTGAAGCGGACGTAATCAAAGTCCACTGGCTGACGGTTGATGCCCATGACGGGTGGCGCGATCCAGTTGGCAAACTTGCCTGGCTCAACGACACGGCCCATCAGGCTGGCCACGTAAGCGCGGTCTTCGTTGGTAGGCAACCACTCACCCACCTGCGCCATCCACTGCTCATCGGTCACCACACGGCCATCGGGCGTGATCTTGGAGCCGGACAAAGAACCAATGTTGCGGTGGAAAGCCTTGTGTGGCGCGGTCAATGTGAAAGGAATGCCTGCCTTGGAGATCACACGGTTCCAGCGCTCGATGCCGCCTTTGGAATCGGTGATGTAGTCGTCGCGCAGCACTTCGTTCAAAGCGTTGAGCATCGGCACTTCTTTTTCGATCAACTTGCCGTCTTCGACCGACAGGATCTTGTAGCTGTTGCCCTTCAGGACGTGGTCATCACCACGCTTGCCTTCTTCGTAACGGCCCTTCAAGCCAGAGCTGTAGAAGGTGGCGGCGTTGGACGACTCGTCGGCACCGAACAGATCGATGGTCACCGAGAAGTGGAAGTTGATGTAACGCTGGATGGTCGGCAGATCGATCACACCGGCAGCGCGCAGCTTGGCGACGTCGTCGGTTTTGAGCTGGTTCATCACATCGACTGTGCGCTGGATGGTGCGGCTCACGCCGGACTCGCCCACAAACATGTGGTGCGCTTCTTCGGTCAACATGAACTTGGTGGTGCGGGCCAATGGGTCGAATGCCGACTCGGCCAATGCGCACAACTGGAACTTGCCGTCACGGTCAGTGAAGTAAGTGAACATGAAGAACGACAACCAGTCAGGCGTCTTCTCGTTGAACGCTTGCAAGATGCGTGGGTTGTCTTCGTTGCCGCTGTTGCGTTGCAACAAGGCATCGGCTTCTTCGCGGCCATCTTTGCCGAAGTATTTGTGCAGCAGATAGACCATGGCCCACAGGTGGCGGCCTTCTTCGACGTTGATCTGGAACAGGTTGCGCAAGTCGTACATGCTGGGCGCGGTCAGGCCCAGGTGGCGTTGCTGCTCAACAGACGCTGGCTCGGTGTCGCCCTGGGTCACGATGATGCGGCGCAGGTTTGCGCGGTGTTCGCCAGGCACGTCTTGCCAGGCTTTTTCGCCGATGTTGTCGCCGAAGTGAATCTTGCGGTCTTGTTCACCGGGGTTCAGAAAAACGCCCCAACGGTAATCGCGCATCTTGACGTGGCCGAACTGGGCCCAGCCTTGTGGGTCCACGCTCACGGCGGTACGCAGGTACACATCCATGTCGGTTGAGCCTTCGGGGCCCATGTCGTCCCACCAGTTGATGAAGTTGGGCTGCCACTGCTCGAGCGCACGCTGCAAGGTACGGTCTTCCGACAGATTGACGTTGTTGGGGATTTTTTCGCTGTAGTTGATACCGGACATGAGAGTCTCCAGAAATTAAAGCAACGGTGGGGTCAAATTTCGGTTGCAGCAGGCACCACCGGGAAGCCCGCTGCACAACGCAAAAACATCAGACGCGGTTCATGTCGAACTGAACTTTTTCGCCTTTGCCGTAAACCTTCAAGGCCCCTTTTTCGCCCACGGCGTTGGGGCGCTGGAAGATCCAGTTTTGCCAAGCAGTCAAGCGACCAAAAATGCGGGTGGCCATGTTTTCTTTTTGGGCAAAACGCAGGTTGGCTTCCAGGCCGGTCAATGCATCGGGCGACATGGAGGTGCGCTCTTCCAGAGCCAGGCGAATTTCGTCGGCCCAGTCGATGTCGTCGGGTGCCGCTGTCACCAAGCCCAAGGCCAGAGCCGCATCGGCATCCAACGGGGTGCCGATGGCACCGCGTGCAGCTTCCATCGCAGGCACTTCTTCGTAAAAGCGGCGCTGCAGACGGGTCTGGTCGTTGACCATGGGGAAGAAACCGAAGTTCATTTCGTTCAACTGGATCTTGGGGGCCTTGGCGGCATCGTCGGGCAAAGCCAGCATGTAAGCGCGGTCGGCGCAGAAAGCCAGCTCGGCCAGTGTGCCGACAAAACATGTCCCTTCTTCGACCAAGGCGAACAGGCTGCGCGAGGTCACGTCCATGCGGGCCAGGGTGCGACGCAGGTGACCGATGGTTTCACGCACGAACCAGTGGTCTTTGTTCGCCAGCATGGTCGCGTCGGACGCCAACACAGCGGCGGCATCACCCGACGTCTTGATGACCCAAGTACCCATTTCGAGTTCGTTGGTACGCATGTGCAGGATGGCGTCGTCGAGTTCACGCACCATTTGCAGCGGCCACCAGTTCACACCTGCGGCTTGAATGCCGGCGATGTCGGTGGGTTGCGCTGTGGCCGGGGCCTTGACGGTGAAGGTGGCGATGCGCTTGGCGCGGTCGATCTCCACAGTCACATGGGTGTAGCTCAGGCTGTCGGCCGCGATGGTGCGGTTCA
>JAGNWH010000074.1:3147-10457 GCA_017986055.1 Limnohabitans sp.
TCCACCAGACGCCAGTCCACTGCTTTTTGGCCGCGAACGCCTTCGACGCTGGTGCAGAAAATATCGGCCAGGTCGTGGCGCACATGGCGCTTGTCGGTGACGCGGGTCAAGCCGCCTGTGCCAGGCAACACGCCGAGCAAGGGCACTTCAGGCAAGGACACGGCGCTGGAACGGTCGTCCACCAACACGATTTCATCGCAAGCCAGGGCCAGCTCGTAGCCACCACCAGCGCAAGCGCCGTTCAGGGCGGCGACAAATTTCAGGCCATCGTGCTTGCTGGAGTCTTCGATGCCGTTGCGGGTTTCGTTGGTGAACTTGCAGAAGTTCACTTTCCAGCCGTGGGTGGACACGCCCAACATGAAGATGTTGGCACCGGAACAAAACACGCGGTCTTTCAGGCTGGTCACCACCACCGAGCGCACTTCTGGGTGCTCAAAACGGATGCGCTGCAAAGCGTCGTGCAATTCGATGTCCACGCCGAGGTCATAGCTGTTGAGCTTGAGTTTGTAACCAGGGCGGATGCCAGCGTCTTCGTTGATGTTGATCGACAGGGTGGCGATCTCGCCATCAAAGGCCAGGTTGATGTGCTTGTATTGGGAAGGGTTGGTTTGGTAGTCAACCTGTGGCGCTGCGGTCATGGATGTCTCCGTTAGAGGGTGGTGGATTTGATTTCTGTCAAAAAATGCATTTCACTGCATGTTGAGCTGAAGTTTAGTGCAGACACCCCGGAACAGCAACATGCACTTTACTGCATTTACTAAGTGTTTTCCCTAGGAAATGAAATATCACCGCGGCATCAAGCCGGCAATTGCAAATGTTGGCGAACCGAAGTACGCAAGGCGTCAAATGCCTGGTCTTCGGAACGCGCACTGGTATTGATAGCGAGATCGGCTTTGGAATAAAAGGCCGAGCGCCCTTCCAGAATGCGCTTGAGGTCTTCCATCGCCTCGCGGCTGGCGGCCATGGGGCGCATGTCGCCTTGCGCGGCCACACGGCCCATGTGGTCGACCGCATCGGCTTGCAACCAGACGGTGGTGCAGTGCGAGAGCAGCAAGTTGAAGTTGGCCGAATCGGACACCAGACCGCCGGGGGTGGCGATCACCACTTCGGGGTAGATCTGGATGGCTTCTTCAAGGGCGCGACGCTCGTAACGGCGGTAAGCGTTGGCGCCGTACAGGTTGTGGATCTCACTGATCTGGCAACCCGCAAACTGCTCGATCTCGCGGCTGAGCTCTATGAAGGGAAAGCCCATGTCATTGGCCAGGCGCTGCCCCAGCGAGGTTTTACCCGCGCCACGCAGGCCAATCAAGGCGATGCGGTTTTTGCGCTCTTGTGCGTTACCGCCCTCGCCAAACATGTCGCTCAACTGCACGCGCACGCGGCGCAAATCGGCCTCGCTGCGTTTGGAGAGCAATTCACGGATCAGCAACCATTCGGGCGAGAGGGTGGTCACGTCACCCAGCAACTCGGCCAGTGAGCATTGCAGGGCATTGGCCACTTGCAACAACACCAACACCGACACGTTGCCGGTGCCGTATTCGAGGTTGGCCAAGTGGCGCTCAGACACGTCGGCCGCCACCGCCACGGCGCGGCGCGTCATGCCCTTGCGCGAACGCAAGGTGCGCACCCGATCACCCAGCGCTTCCAGAAACGGACTGCGCTTGGTCTCGGGCTCGGACGGCTCCATCAACGTGGACTCTTGAGATGTCATGCTCAACCTTTGATTACAGACAAGGGAAAACCCTTAAATTTCAACAACCCCAAAACATGCACTTTAATGCATACTCACAGGCAAGCACAATAGTGCATCAGCTGCTGTTTATACCGCCAACTGAACAGCAAGAACAGTTTTTTGTTGCATGCCAGTGCATGCTCACCCGAAACGGTCGTCTTCAATCGACCCTCTGAAAGCCAAGCACATGACCACCTCTTTGCTCCCCAACTTCATCGCAGGCCGCTGGCAAACCGGCACGGGCGAAGGCACGCCCCTGTTTGACCCCGTGCTGGGCACCGAGCTGGCCCGCGTCTCGAGTGCAGGCATCGACCTGGCCGAAGGCTTTGCGTTTGCACGCGAACAAGGTGGCGCGGCACTGCGCGCAATGAGCTACGGCCAGCGTGCCAGCTTGCTGAGCAAAATCACCGACGTGCTGCAAGCCCACCGTGACGCTTATTACGAGATCGCCACCGCCAACAGCGGCACCGTGGCCAAGGACTCGGGTGTGGACATTGATGGCGCCATCTTCACGCTGGGTTATTACGCCAAACAGGGCGCAGCTCTGGGCGAAGCCAAGCTGCTGCTGGACGGCCAGCGCATCCGCATGGCCAAAGACCCGGCCTTCCAGACTCAGCACATCCAGGTGCCCACCCATGGCGTGGCTTTGTTCATCAACGCCTTCAACTTCCCCAGCTGGGGCCTTTGGGAAAAAGCCGCCCCGGCTCTGCTGTCGGGCGTGCCCGTCATCATCAAGCCCGCCACCGCCACCGCGTGGTTGACCCAGCGCATGGTCAAAGACGTGGTGGATGCGGGCGTGTTGCCTGCCGGCGCGTTGTCGGTCATTTGCGGCTCGTCAGCGGGCCTCATGGACCAGCTCAAATCGTTTGATGTGGTGTCGTTCACCGGCTCTGCCGAGACCGGCAAGATCATCCGCAGCCACCGCGCCGTGACCGAGCTGTCGGTGCGCTGCAACATCGAGGCAGACAGCCTGAATTCGGCCCTGCTCTCACCCGCAGCCACGGCCGACAGCGAGGCTTTCAAGCTGTTGGTGAACGAAGTCAGCCGTGAGATGACTGTCAAATCCGGTCAAAAATGCACCGCCATCCGCCGCATCTTTGTGCCTCGCGCTTTGTACAAGGCTGCGGCTGAGGCCATTGGCGCGAAACTCGCCAAAACCACCGTGGGCAACCCTCGCAACGACTCCGTTCGCATGGGCGCCTTGGTCAGCCAAGAACAAAAAGCCAGCGTACTGGCTGGTTTGGTTCAGCTCAAGACAGAAGCCACCGTGCTGTTTGATGGCAGCGCCACCGCACTGGTGGACGCCGACGTGTCGAGTGCCTGCGTCGCCCCGGTGCTGCTGGGCACCGAAACGCCCATGACTGCCCAAGTGCTGCACGCGGTCGAGGTGTTCGGCCCGGTGTCCACCCTGATGCCTTACGACAGCATTGAAGAGGCTTACACCATGATCCGCCGGGGCGAGGGTTCGTTGGTGTGCTCGGTCTACAGCGAAGACCCGGTTTTCACGGCCCAGGCTTCGGTCGAATTGGCCAGCAGCCACGGGCGTGTGCATGCGATTTCGCCCGATGTAGCGGCCCTGCACAGTGGCCACGGCAACGTGATGCCCATGAGCCTGCACGGTGGCCCCGGCCGAGCCGGTGGCGGCGAAGAACTGGGTGGCCTCAGGGCGCTCAATTTCTACCACCGCCGAAGCGCCGTTCAAGGCAGCTCGCTGGCCCTGGACCAACTGGCGACACAAGGCATGGCACTGCCCCTGTGAAGCAGCAGCGTGCCCCGTTAAATCCCCTATGGCCAGAACAAAAAATCTGGCCAACATAACAAACACCCGAGGAGACAAACATGACCCGCACCGTGAATGCACCATCTGCAGACTTCAACTTTGCACAGCACCTGATCGCCAACAACGCCTCACGACCGAACAAAACCGCCTTGATCGACGATGTGGGTTCGGTGACCTATGGCGAGTTGACCGAACAGATTCGTCGGTTTGCAGGCGGCCTCAAGGCCATGGGCCTCAAACGCGAAGAGCGCGTGCTGCTGCTCATGCATGACAGCAGCGACTGGGTCGTGGCCTTTTTGGGCTCGCTTTATGCGGGTGTGGTCCCCGTGGCAGTCAACACCTTGCTCACAGCCGAAGACTATGCCTTCATGTTGACCAACAGCCGAGCCCAGGCGGCACTGGTGTCAGGCGCTTTGCTGCCCACCTTGCAAGCCGCGATGAACCTGGTCAAAACCGAGGTGCAGCATGTGGTGATTTCGCACCCCACCGCGGCCCTTTCGCAAGGCCAATTCGACATGGCCGATTTCGTCCGGCAAAGCAACCCCGCCTTGCCCGCGCCCACGCTGGCCGATGAACCGGCTTTCTGGCTGTATTCATCCGGCTCCACGGGCAAACCCAAAGGCACCGTGCACAGTCAGGGCAACCTTTACTGGACGGCCGAGTTGTATGGCAAAGACGTGCTCGCACTGCGCGAAAGTGATGTGGTGTTTTCGGCGGCCAAGCTGTTTTTCGCCTACGGGCTGGGCAATGCCCTGACCTTCCCCTTGAGCGTGGGTGCGAGCGTGGTGTTGATGGCCGAGCGCCCCACCCCCTTGGCCACATTCAAGCGCATGGTCGATCACCAGCCCACCGTGTTTTATGGTGCGCCCACAGGCTACGGCGGCATGCTGGCCAGCCCTGACTTGCCTGCAAAGAACCTGGTCGCCCTGCGCCTGTGCTCGTCTGCGGGTGAAGCCCTGCCACGTGACATCGGCGAGCGCTGGACCGCCCACTTTGGCTGCGAAATCATTGACGGGATCGGATCGACCGAAATGCTGCACGTCTTCCTGTCCAACCGCCCCGGCGACGTGCGCTACGGCACCACCGGCAAAGCCGTATCTGGCTACGAGGTGGAATTGCGCAACGAAGACGGCAGCGTGGTCACCGGCCACAACGAAATCGGCGACCTCTACATCCAAGGTCCCAGCAGTGCGCTCATGTACTGGAACAACCGCGAAAAAACCCGCGACACCTTCCAGGGTGTCTGGACCAAGAGCGGCGACAAGTACACCCGCGACCCCGATGGCTACTACACCTATGCGGGCCGCAACGACGACATGCTCAAGGTCAGCGGCATCTATGTCTCGCCTTTTGAAGTCGAGGCCACCTTGGTACAGCACCCGGCCATTCTGGAAGCGGCCGTGATCGGCAAGGAAGACACCGACGGTCTGACCAAGACCAAGGCCTTCATCGTGCTCAAACAGGGCCAAACCCTGACGCAAGACGAAGTCAAGGCTTTCGTCAAAGAACGCCTGGCACCCTACAAATACCCACGATTCATTGAATTTGTGGCGGAATTGCCCAAAACAGCCACGGGCAAGATCCAGCGGTTCCGATTGCGGGATCTGGAAAAGAACTGAAGCGCGGTGGGCGGCGTGAACACCCCGCCCACCGAACGGCAACAACAGTGCAGCGCGACGGGCACTGCCGTCCGCTTTCGGTCGCTTTGAATTTTTTTAAAAACCACAGATGCGGTTTAAATAATTTAAAAGTGATAAATATGATTCCAATACGTACAAACCCTTAAAATCACCATCATTGGCGCATTGAGCGCTTACGAAGGTGATTCATGCAAGTAAAAACAAGGTTGATGCTGGGCGGGCTGGTGGCGTTCCTCGGTCTTTTGGCCGTCACGGCCATGGCGCTTTTCCTGGAAAAGTCGACCATGATGGACGACAAAAAACTCAAAACACGGCATCTGGTGGAATCGGCTCACACCGTGCTGGTCCATTTCCATGAGTTGGAAAAATCAGGCGCAATGACCAAGGACGCAGCACAGACGGCCGCCGTTGCCGCTGTGCAAGCCTTGCGCTATGAGCAAAAAGAATATTTTTGGCTGAATGACCTGACGAGCCCGATTCCCAAAATGGTCATGCACCCCACGGTGCCTGCCCTCAACGGCAAAGTGCTGGACGGCGCCAATTTCAACTGTGCGACCACCTTGCAAGCTGGCTCAGATGGCCCTGTGGTTCACACCGATGGCAAGAAAAACCTGTTTGTGGCCTTCAACGAAGTGGCCCAAAAATCAGGCCACGGTTTTGTGACCTACAACTGGCCCAAACCCAAGCTGGGTGGCGGCACGACCGAAGAGTTGTTTGAAAAACTTTCTTACGTCAAAAAATTCGAGCCATGGGGCTGGGTGATTGGTTCAGGCATCTACATCGACGATGTGGATCGTAAATTCTGGGACTTGGCGCTTCAGTTTGGCGGCATGGTGCTGGTGGTGATGCTGATCCTGGCTGGCATGATCCGCTGGCAAGTGCTGGGTATCACGCGCCCACTGGATGAACTGCGTGCCATGGTGGTGTCAATCGAAAGCTCTTCCGACTTTTCGCGTCGCTTGACCATTGAAAGCCAGGACGAGGTGGGGCAAACCGCCATGGCCTTCAACCAACTGATGTCTGCACAGCAAGTGGCCATTGGCGAAGTCAACGCCGTCGTCGAAGCCATTGCCGCAGGCGACTTCAACAAACGGGTCAACGCCGACCTCAAAGGTGATCTGGGCATCATGAAAGCGGCCGTCAATGCCAGTGCGCAAAGTGTTGACTCGACCATGACTGCTTTGCAAGATGTGATGCAGGCCCTGTCCAACGGCAACTTCAGCAAACGCATGTCCAGCGATGTGAAAGGCGATTTGCGCACTGCAGTGGACAGCGCCATGCAAGCCATGGAAACGCTGCTCAATGACGTGGGTTTGGTCATGAACGGCGTGGCTCAGGGCGATCTTCGGGGTCGCATTCAGGCCCAAGGCCGTGGCGATCTGGCCACCCTCAAGGACAACATCAACCGCTCACTCGAAGCTTTGGGCAACAGCATGGTGGCCATCAACAGCAACACACGCCAAGTGGCTGCGGCGGCCAACGAGACCAGCCAAGCCATCAACCAAATCAGTGACGGCGCACAAAACCAGATGCATGCCATCGGTCAATTGGCCAATGCGGTGCGTGAAACCGCGGTGTCGGTCACAGACGTGTCCCGGAACACCGAAACAGCCAGCGCACGCTCGCATGAATCAATGGCCATCGTGCGGGCGGGCAAAGACAAAATGTCCACCATGGTTGAAGTGGTCAACGGCATCGCTGCCAACTCGGAAAAAATCAACAAGATCACCGAAGTGATTGAAAGCATTGCCAACAAGACCAACTTGTTGTCGCTGAACGCGGCCATTGAAGCAGCACGGGCAGGTGAACATGGCAAAGGCTTTTCGGTGGTGGCCGAAGAGGTGGGCAAGCTGGCGTCCAGCAGCGCCGAAAGCACCCAAGAAATCTCGCAGTTGGTTCAGCAAGCTGTCGCCCAAGCCCGGCACGCCGTGGCCACGGTCCAGGAAGTCAGCCGCGACATGGAACGCATTGAAACGGGTGCCCATGAAGCCAACGGCATGATGCAGCGGATTTCAGCCGCTCTGGAACAGCAAAGCTCAGCAGTTCAGGAAATCAACGCCAACGTGGCCAACCTGAACAAGATCGCAGAATCCAACGCGGCCGCGAGTGAAGAGATCGCCGCCACCGTGATCGAGCTGTCCAAAATCGCCGATGGCAC